>JAEUMC010000908.1 GCA_016793415.1 Devosia sp.
GCGTGGGGCCGCCGCCGAACTCAAGATCTCCGAGCATACCGCCCGTTCGACGCTGAAGACGGTTTACGACAAGCTCGGGATCAACAAGCAATCCGAGCTCGGCCACCTCGTGGCGCGGCTGCAGTATCTCTAGATGCAATAGCTCCCATAGGTGGCTGGACCCCGCATTTGTGGGGTGCGGGTTTCACCGGGTGCTGCGCATTGTCCGCTCGGGAATGCATCTCAGGATCCACCGCCGTGCTCGACCTTCTCGAAAAACGCCTCTCGCCGCGGGCACCGCAGCTTACCGGGCTGACCGTCGGTGATGTGATCGCCATGCTCGAGACGTTCGATCCGGCTGCGCCGGTGATGGTGCAGGGCGAAAGCGGCGGGTTCGAAGAAGTGCTGGGCTTCCGCACCACGGGCGTAGTGCTCAATGTCAACACCGCAGAGGGCTTTGGGCCGCACGATCTGCCCGACGATGGGGCGCGGGCGGAACTCGTTGCGGTGGTGGTGAGGTCTGCGGAGCGCTAAGCGCCGAGGCCGTCAAGGGGACGCGCTACAGCGCCAGCTTGAAGCCCTCGTGGCTCTTCTTGAAGCCCAGCCGCTCGTAGAAGCGGTGGGCGTCGAGACGTTTCTTGTTTGACGTGAGCTGCACCAGCCCGCAGCCATGGGCTCGCGCCTCGGCGATGGCCCAGCCGATCATCTCTCCGCCATAACCCATGTTGCGATGCTGCGGCGCGATGTGCACCGCCTCGATCAGGCAGCGCCATTCGCCAAGCCGGTTGATGCCGGGGATGAAGCTGAGCTGCTGCGTGCCGACGGGCTGGCCGTCGAGTTCGGCGATGATCAGCCGCTGGTTGCGGTCGGCGGCGATCGCCTCGAAGGCGGCGAGGTAGCGCGGATGTTGCGGCTCGTCCGGGCGGTCGTCGGTGGCGACGACGCTGTCGTCGACGATCAGCCGGACGATAAAGCCGAGGTCGTCAGGGGTCGCGTCGCGAAAGCTCAGCCGGCTCATTCGGTTCGTCCTCGATCGATATGGAGATCAGCCGTACTGGCGATGATCGAGTCGAGGAAGCCGGGGAAGCGGTGGTCGAGATCGTCGCGCCGCAGGGTGACGCGACGGCGGGTCCCCTCGGGGGTGACGTTGACCACGCCGGCCTCGCGCAGCTTGCTTACGTGGTAGGTAATCGACGTCTTGCTGGCGAGGTCGGTAAATTGCCCGCAGGTCATGCCGAGCCCGCCACAGCGCGACAGCTCGCCGATGATCGCCAGCCGCGTCGTATCCCCGAGCGCGGTCAGCACGTTGGGCAAACTGATCTGGTCGGCGTCCGGATGGGGCAGGGGCGGCTGCGTGTTCATGGCCCCCAAATATGCCATTTCCGTTCAAAGTTCAATGATCGTTGAACTAACCCTTGACGCCGACGGCTCGGAGGTTCATTTGTTCAACGATCATTGAACTAAGGAATCTCCCCATGGACACGCGGCTTATCTGGCTCGCGCTCGGCACTTTTGCCGTCGGCGTCGAGGGCTTCGTCATCGCCACGCTTCTGCCGGCCATAGCAGCCGATAGCGGCGTGACGATCACCCAGGCCGGCTATCTGGTCTTTGCCTACGCCATTGCCTACGCGGTCGGCGCACCCGTGCTTTCGGCGCTGACCGGGCGCTTCGACCGGCGCCCGTTGCTGGCGGTGGTGGCGCTGGTGTTTGCGGCCGGTGCGCTGCTCGCGGCGCTGTCGCAGGGTTACGTCGCGTTGCTGGTGGCGCGGCTGATCATTGCCGCCTCCGCCGGGCTCTATGCGGCCACGGCGCAGGCCGCGGCGGTGACGCTGGCGCCGGTCGAGCGGCGGGCGCGGGCGGTGGCGACAGTGGTTGCCGGCACTACCATGGCGGTGGCGCTGGGCGCGCCGATCGGCGCGTTCCTGTCGGGCTTTGCGGGGTGGCGGGGCACCTACTTCGCGATTGCGGCGGTCGGCGTGCTGACGGCTGCGGCGATCTGGCTGATGTTGCCCAGGGGGATCCAGGGCGACCGGCGCGGGCTCGGCGAACGGCTGGGCGTGCTCAGCGTGCCTGGCCTCGTGCCGGCGCTGCTGACCATCCTCCTCTACATGACCGGGCCGTTCGCGGCGTTCATCTATCTCGGTCCGGTGACCACCAGGCTGATGGGGCTCGATGCCGGGCTGTTGCCTTTCGTGATGCTGGCCTACGGGCTGGGCGCGGCGCTCGGCAACCCGCTGGGCGGGCAGCTGTCCGATCGGATCGGCGCACAGGCGACGGTGACTATCGCGGCGGTGCTCAACATCGTCTTCCTGCTGCTGCTTGGGGCGATCCCGCTGCTGCCGCAGGCGACGATCCTGCCAGCCTATTTCGTCTTCATGGTCGCCTGGGGCGTCGCCGGCTGGATGTTCGTGCCGGGGCAGGTGAGCCGCGTGGTGGCCTTGTCGCCAAGCTCGGCTCCCCTCGCGCTCTCGCTCAATGCTTCGTTCCTCTACCTCGGAACGGCCGTGGGTGCGCTGGTGGGCGGCCTGGTGCTCGAGCACCTGCCGATCGGCGATCTGGGGTTGGTTGCGGCGATCTTCCCGGCGCTGGCGCTGGGTGTGCTGCTGGTCAGCCGGCCGCGCGCGGTGCCCATGCCTCGGCTTGGCTGAGTGGCTCAGTCGTCGGCCGAACCGGCTTCGGCATGCCAATGTTCGTTACGGGGGTTCGGCCATGGCTGGGGCCGAACTGCCGTGCGGGCTGATGTGCCGATTGCCGGGGGTGCTGCCGGCTTCCTGCTGCTGTGCTGGCGCTGGACGCAGTGCTCTTCATTTCGGCTGCGACCTGGCCTTGCGGCTTGGTGGCTAGACCCGCTTACCCTTGGGGCTGAGGACCCAGGCAACGAACAGGACGATCACGGCGAGCGCGGCGGGGAGTATCGCCAGCAGCTGATTGCCGGCGACCAGTACGGCGGCGCCGGCCCACATGATCGAGCTCAGCGCTTCGGAGATCGTGGCGGTGCGCGAGGCGACCTGGCGGCGGCGGAACATGGCGCGGCGCATCGGCACGCGGAACCATAGCTGGATAGCGGTAGCGGAGCCGGTCGAGATGGCGACGAAGACCGCGGTGATCCAGGCGAGCTCCAGCGAGGCGATCCCCACCAGCAGCAGGATGGGGGTAAACACCACCGCAATCGAGCAGAGCACGGCTTCGATCTTGGCGATCAGCACGGCGCGCGGATGGATCGGCGCGGTGACTACAAGGTCGTGTGCATCCTCGCCGGAGATGGCGAGCCAGGACAGGCCACCTGCAAGCTGCCCCGCCGCCATGACGATCACCGGGATGACCACGACGTAGGTGCCGGCGCTCTGGCCGTAGGAGACCCAGAGGAACAAGGCGGGCGGAAACAGATAAAGGATCTGCATCAGTGTCTGGCTGAGCAGCCACGGATCGCGCAGGAGCAGCCGCCATTCCTTCACCCTCAGGGCATGACGTTGCGAGGCCTGGCGGAACGGCCGGGTCGAGGCGCTCTGCTGCACCCGCGTGGCCGACACGCCGGCTGCCGCGATGGCATGCCGGGCGAAACCGCCCGAGGTGAGACGGATCACCAGCGCCAGCGCCCCCAGACCCAGAACCAGCACGATGAGCATAGCGCCGAGATCGCCCATTGCGGCGCGGGCGGGTAGCCAGAGCGGGTTCGAAAGGTCGGGCGCACCGGCGATGAACTCCGGCGATTGCAGCACCGAGAAGCGGTTCATGTTGCCGAAGCTGAGGATGGCGACGGCCTGGATGCCGATGACGAAACCGGCGCCCACGATGCCGGCGATGATCTGGGCAATGAGGCGAGTACGGGCCGGGCCGATGGTCCGGAACAGTCCCACTGTCACCAGCACCGAGATCGCCGCGGCGAGGGCGCCGAAGCCGGCAAGCACACCATAGGCGGCGAGCCATTTCGGCCCCTCATAGCCGACCAGCACGTTGATGATCGGGCTCGCCAACAGGCAGGCAAGCAGCACCGTGGCAAAGGCCGTGGCAGCGGTGCGGACGGCAAAGACGCTGGCGGAGGATGCCGGCGAGCTGAGGATCAGGTCGAGGTCGGCCCGCGCGTAATAGGCGCGGGTGACCGATTCCAGCGCCTGGCTCAGCATGACGGTCCAGAACAGGAAACCAGTGCCGGTGACCATCACCAGCGTGGCCTTGTCGGCGACGATGCCCTGGCTCACCCAGGGCGCCAGCAGCGCATTGGCGAGCAAATGCAGGCCCAGGTAGAACAGCGCCAGGACGAAGAAGAGCACGACGCTGCGAACCTTGCGGCCGCCGGTGGTCATGGCGAGCCAGTCGCGCCAGGCGAGCCGGAACTCGTGGGCGGCAAACCAGGGGAGCGTCGCAGGCGTGCTCATCAGGCAACTGCCGCGAGGTCGGCGTGCTTCTGGGCGACGAGATCGAGGAAGATCTCCTCGAGCGTGGTCTCGCGGCCGATGCGGGCGCGCAACTCGGCGAGGGTGCCTTCAGCGACCAGACGGCCGTGGTTGATGACGCCGATCCGTTCGGCCATGCGCTCGGCCACCTCGAGAATGTGGGTCGTCATGATGACGGTGACGCCGGACGCCACTTTCTGCTTCAGCACGTCCTTCACCTGCCTGGCGGAACCGGCATCGAGCCCGGTGAGCGGCTCGTCGAGGATGATGAGGCGCGGGTTGTGGACCAGCGCGCCGGCCAGCGCCACCTTCTGCAGCATGCCCTTGGAAAAGCCGCCGCAGCGTTCATTGGCATGGGGCCTGAGGCCGAGCCAGTCGATCAGCTCGTTGGATTGGCGCTCGGCCTCGCGCGCGTCGATACGCCAGAGGCCGGCGACGAACTCGAGATATTCCAGCGGCGTCAGCCGGTCGTAGACCATCGGTTCGTCGGAGACCCAGGCGACGATGGATTTGGCGGCGATGGGGTCCCTTGCGGTGTCGATGCCATAGATCGAGATGGCGCCGGCATCGGGCTTCAGCAGGCCTGCCACCATACGGAGGATCGTGGTCTTGCCGGCGCCGTTGGGACCGAGCAGCGCGTAGAATTCGCCAGCCTTCACCTTCAGTTCCATGTCGACGACGACCGGCCGGTCAAAGCTCTTCCGCAACCCGGAAATGGCAAGGGCGAAATCGGGGGACGGCATGTGAGGCTCCCTGTGACTGGGAGGAGCCTATCCGCCAGCCGTTGAGAGGCGCTGAACCCAGCCGGTAAACAAAGAGCTATTGCAAACCCACGGCATCGACGATGCCGCCGATGCAGCCGCCATCGGTGGGGCGGGCGGCGCGGATCAGCTTACCCAGATTGGGGGCATCGCCGGGTGCGCCCCACAGGCCGATGGTGATCTCGGAGATGATGCGGCGCTTGCCGTCATCGTCGCAGGCGATGCGGACGCGCTGGCCGGCGCCCCTGCCGAAGGTGTCGTCGAACGCCTCGCGGATCTGGTCGCGCGTCAGGGTCTTGCCGATATTGGCGGCGAACAGATCGCGGACTTTCGAGGCATTGAGGGCGGCGAGCAGTTGCGTGGCAGCGCTGAAGTACGGCGTCTCGTCGGCGCCATAGCAGGTGCCGTGCTTGATCCACTCATGCCGCTCGAGCTGCGAGCGGGTGCCGGGCATGACATCATCGAGGGTCTTCTGCAGCTCGGCCGGCAGCTCGACCGGCGGCAGGGCCGACCAGCGGCCATCGCGATCGAGTTGTTCGATCTTCGCGGCCACGTCGCAGTATTCGCCGGTTGGCCAGAGTCCATGCAGCGAGAAGTTGCTGGCATCGAACCGCGTCCGGCTTTGCTGGCGGCATTCCGGCTTGCTGGCGGCGCCCTCGCAGAAGGCCGGCTGCCAGCTCGCAGCCAGAATCAGGAACTGCTCGGAAGCCTTGGAAGATGTTGGAGGTTCTGGTCTGGGTGCCGGCTGCATCGGGGCCGGGGCGGTGGGTGCGACCGGCGGCGCATCCACCGGCCGCAGCCATAGATAGACCGCCCCGCCGATGAGGAAGGCCAGCAGCAGGGCGGAGAGCAGCCTCGGGTTCATCCGGTCAGCGCTGCGTCACATAGCCGTCCGGCACGCCCCGGGTGCTGAGCACGAACTGCCAGACCTGCAGCACCTTGGCGCGGAAGCCGCCGGCGCAGCAGAGCAGGTAGTACTTCCACAGCCGATAGAACCGCTCTTCCTCTGGGGTGCGATCCTTTTTCCAGTTGCGGTCGAAGTTCTCGTACCAGGCGACCAGCGTCTTGTCGTAGTGCGGCCCGATATTGTGCAGGTCAATGACCGTGAACAACCCATCGATGGCCTTGCCGATCTGGGCGATCGAGGGGATGACGCCGCCCGGAAAGATGTACTTTTCCAGCCACGCCTCGATGGTCTCGGTCGACCACTGGCTGCCGATGGTGTGCATCATGAACAGCCCATCGTCCTTGATGACGCTGCGCGCCTTCTCGAAATAGGTGCGGTAGTTCTTGTGCCCGACATGCTCGAACATGCCCATCGAGACGACGTGGTCGGTCTTGCCTTCGAACTGCCGGTAGTCCTGCACACGGAACTCGATCGGCAGACCCTTGTAGCGCTCGCGGCCATAGGCGGCCTGGTCGGGCGAGACGGTGACGCCGACGCAGTTGGCGCCGTATTTTTCGGCGGCGAAGCCCATGAAGGCGCCCCAGCCGCAGCCGATATCCCATACGGTCTGGCCTGGTTGCACGCCGATCTTGCGGCAGACCATGTCGAGCTTGGCCTCCTGGGCCTGGTCGACATTGGTAACGCCTTCCGGCCAGTACCCGCAGGAGCCGGTCATGCGCTTGTCGAGCGAGGCCTTGTAGGCTTCGGTCTCGTTGTAGTGCATGGCGGCGACGCGCTGCGAGCGGGTGATGTTCTGCATGTTCATGATGCGTGCCTGCACCACCTGCCAGACCAGGTTGGTGGTGACGCGCACCCCATCGGGCACGCGTGAGCGCAGCACGCGGTTGAAGAACTCCGCCATGTCGGCGACGTCCCAGATGCCGTCCATATAGGCTTCGCCGAGGCCGAGGGTGCCCTGGCCGTACAATCGTCTCCAGAATTCTTCGGAGTGGATCTGAGGGTCCCACGGGTTCGGACCGTTCAGCGTAATATCTGCCTCCTTGAGGAGGACTTCCATTTGTGGGGTGGCTCCCATCGAATCCCTGCTCGTTCAAATCGACAAAACGCCGCAGAGCCAATGCCCCTCGGGAAGGCGAGTCAAGGTGGCCGGATGGTCAGGTCTCACCCCGCATCTCGCGCTCGAGGGCGGCGAGTTTTTCCACTCGGCGGCGGAAATGCTCCTCGGTGCTGAACTCGGCGGCAAGGAAGGCGCGGATGACGTCGGAGGCGATCTGCGGGCCGACGATCCAGGCGCCGATGCACAGCACATTGACGTCGTCGTGGATGACGCACTGGCGCGCCACATAGGTATCGTTGGCAACTGCGGCGCGGATCCCGGCGACCTTGTTGGCAGCGATGCAGGCGCCGGCGCCGGTGCCGCACACCAGCACGACGCGTTCGACCCGACCGTTGAGGATCAGGTCCACGGCCTTGCGGGTGACGTCCGGGAAATCAACCGACTCGGTCGATTCCGCGCCCAGGCTGATGACCTCGTCG
Organism: Devosia sp.; assembly: GCA_016793415.1. GTDB lineage: Bacteria > Pseudomonadota > Alphaproteobacteria > Rhizobiales > Devosiaceae > Devosia_A. The sequence goes on from JAEUMC010000908.1 coordinate 7,578, forward strand.
CAATGGCGGCCGAGCAGATCGCGGACAAAGCCCTTCATCGGGAAGCCGGCATGATCGGAGGCAAGACCAAGCGCCCGCCGATGGGGAATGATCAGCCCGTCCGGGTGCCGGGCTTCGTCATGCAACATTTCGCGCCTCCTCAAGCGATGGTGAGGCCGAGGTAAGGGCAGGATGCGAGATGCGACAAGCCGTCATGTGGTGGCCGGCGCGTTTTTGGCGCGCCGGCCGATGAGGGATCAGAGCGTGATCCGGTACTCGCCGAAGCCGTTCTCGCTGGTCTTGCCGGTGGCCTCGATCTTGACCGCGGTGACGTCGGCGAGGTGTTCGGCCGCCTTCGGGCCGGTTTCGAACAGCACGGTGCCGCCGATCGGGGCGAGCGACCAGTTGCTGTCGGCCTTGGGCTCGATGGTCTTCTGCTCGATGATGTAGCGCACGATGATATCGCGGTTGGTATCGGGGCCCTTGAAGATGATCTTGTCAGGCCCGATGCCCGGGAAGGTGCCGCCGCCGCCGGCGCGATAATTGTTGGTGGCAACGACGAACTTCTGGGCTGGATCGATCGGCTTGCCGTCGAACATGAGGTCGATGATGCGGCTTTCGGTGTTGCCGAGGTCTTCGCCCTTGGGGCCGTATTTCGAGGGCTTGGTGACGTCGATCTTGTAGGTGACGCCGTCGATGACGTCGAAGTTGTAGGCCGGGAAATCGAGGTTGATCAGCGGCTGATCGGCGCTACCGGCAGCCACCTGGTTGAAGATGCCGGCCGAGCGATCGAGCCAGTTCTGCACGTCCTGGCCGGTGATCACCACGGCCTGGATAGTGTTGGGGTAGAGATAGAGATCGGCGACGTTCTTGATCGCCACCGGGCCGACCGGCACGTCGGTGTAGTAATCCGGGCCGCCACGGCCACCGGCCTTGAACGGTGCGGCGGCGCTCAGGATGGGGAGGGCCTC
>JAEUMC010000943.1 GCA_016793415.1 Devosia sp.
CGAGGGTGCGGTGGAAACGCAGGTCCATCTCGCGGAACAACGGGTAGTTGCCGATGGCGCGCTCGCACGCCTCGATGGCGGCCAGCATCTTGCCCAGTTGCGCCTGCGTTGCGTATTGCGCAGCGTAGCGCACGAGGCTCATTTCGAGAAAGAACCGCGCCTGCTCGAGATGGGCGTTGCCCTCGCTGCCACGGAAAAAGAAGCGCGCCGCCTCGGCCGCCCCGGCCATTGCCTGGGCCAGGGTCGGGGTCACGACACGCGGCCGAAACCCCTTGCGCTGCTCGATCAGTTTCATGCCCTCGAGCATGGTGATGGCCTCGCGCACCACGGTGCGCCCGACACCGAAACGCTCGCACAGGTCGCGCTCGGACGGGATCATCTCCCCGGCGCGGATCACACCCGAGTGAATCTCCTCAGCCAGTGTCTGCGCGATGTCGGCCGCTTCGGCTGCCATGTGTGCGGTTCCCTCTTCCGTCACAACAGGCAACCATAAACCGTCATATGGTGTCAAATATTTCTGTTTTGGTCGACCAAACTGCAAATGACGCCGCGAGGAAGAGGGCTGCAAGCGGCGCGAAGAATCGGCAAATGACGAGGCAAGCGGGGCGCGGCCGGCGCGCACGTGATCGACGATATCGTCCCGCTGAGTCACCAATTTCCCCCTGGTGGCCTGCATATGTCATTAACATAACAACATATCAGTTTGGGGTGGTCAAGCGACGGCTACGACTCGGGCGAATAGGTTCGCCAGACGGAACAAAGTCAGGATTTCCGGGGGATTTTGAGGGGCGTAACGAAGGCGATTGCAGCGCTATCCGCCCTCGCCCAGTGGCGGACGGAGTACCTTCTCCCCTTGCGGGAGAAGGTGCCCGAAGGGCGGATGAGGGGTCTCTCTCCGCGCACTCTGTCGCTCGTCGCTTCGCTCCGATCGCGCAACCCAAGGGTTGCGGTACCCCTCATCCGGCGCTGCGCGCCACCTTCTCCCGCAAGGGGAGAAGGCAACCGCTGCCCCCGCCGGCGACCGACTACACGCTCAGCTTGCCGATGTCGTATTTGTCGGCCGAGCCGGTAGGGCGCCAGCCGATGACCTGCTTGGCGTGCGAGGTGTCGCGCCAGCGGCGCTTGTTCTCGGAGATGGCGTCGAAGATGTCGAAGCGGACGCTTTCGGGCGCATCGAGGCACTTGTCGACCATCTGCACCGCATCGGCTTGCGACAGATAGCCGGGGTAGTGACGGATCAGCTCGGGCTGGTCGCTGGGCAGCACGGCGCCGAGCCGGATGCAGATCACCGACATGCCGTAGCGATCGGAGAACAGCCTTCCGGTGTTCTCGCCGAACAGCTTGCCGACGCCGTAGAAGCTGTCGGGGCGCGGCGGATCGCGGTAGTCGAGCAGTTTTTCGCCCGGCGGCAACGCCTGCAGCTGGTTGGCGGCGAGCTTGCCGTAGGGTGAGCCCTCGTACCACTCGTAGCCGCACATGGTGCTGCCGGTGCTCATGAACACCACGCGCTTCACCCCCGCCTCCTGGGCGGCGCGGAACATGTTGAGGGTGCCGCCGATGGTGTTCTGCATCACCTTGTCCCAATCGTCATACTCGTGGGTTTCGGCGGCAAGGTGCAGCACCATGTCCATGCCCTCGGAGGCCTTGCGGATGGCCGAGGGGTCGCTGATCTCGGCCTGAGTGTGGACGATGCCGGGCACGACGCGGCGGCTCAGGCCGCTGAACTCGTACTTGTCGGAGAGGTCGCGGATCACCAACCCGCCGATCAGGCCGCTGGCGCCGGTCACAAGAACCTTTGGTTTGGTACCCATTCGAATGCATCCCCCTGCATTGATCGGTTAAATATCCCGTTAGCATGATAATATGCCTTTACTGGAGTCAAGCGAGTAGAGTGGTGGGTTCGACTACGGTTCGTCTGGCGGAACCGCGGCATGCCGGATCACGGTGGGGCGTCAACGGCTTTCGACTTTTTGCCCAGCCGGACACGCGCAGGTCCGATTGACAGCGACAAATATGCCGTTAGCATAACAACATACTTGGTTGAGGGGACGTTGTCGGTGAAGCGAGTGCTTATCGTGGGGAGCGGCGGCATCGGTCGTCGCCATCTCAAGGGCTACAGCCTGACCGGACGGGCCCAGCTCGCCATCGTTGAACCCGATGCCGGGCGCCGCGAGGAAGCCAAGCAGCTGTTCGGCATTACCGAAGCCTATACCGAGATCGGCGAAGCCGACCTCAAGAGTTTCGACCTGGCGGTGATCTGCGCGCCGGCCAATTTCCATGTGGCACTGATCAAGCGCTGCGCCGAGGCCGGGCTCAACTTCCTCGTGGAAAAGCCGCTCTCGGTGACCATGGACGAGGTCGACGAAGCGCTGGCGCTGGTGAAATCGAAGAACCTCGTGGCGCGGGTAGGCTATGTGCGCCGCGTCGCCGATGAGGTGGTGACGCTGCGCCAAGAAATTCTCGAGGGCAAGATCGGCACGCTGCGGCTCGCCTATCTCAACTCTTCGCAGGAGTTCCCGAAGTATCGTCCGGATTTTCAGCGCACCTATTACGCGCGGCCGGAAATGGGCGGCGGCGCCATCCTCGATGCCGCGAGCCACCTGTTCGACATGCTGATCTGGCTGATGGGCAAGCCGACCGATGTCAGCTGCCTCTATGACCGGCTGGTGCTCGAAGGCACCAACACCGAGGACACCTGCCTCGTCTCGATCCGCTTTCAAAGCGGGGCGATGGCCAACGTCACCATCAACCAGTTCCAGAAGCCGAACATCGCGCGCTTCGAGTTCATCGGCACCAAGGGCAACCTGATGCTGGAGCACTCGACGCTGAAATTCGCCGATGACGACAGCGGCAAGTGGCAGGACGAGCGCGACTTCATGCATGGGCTGGTGCCGACCGAAGCGCACCAGGCGCGCTTCCGCATGCAGGCCGACGCCATGCTCGATGCGATCGACGGCAAGCCGTGCTGGCTGGCGACCCTCGACGACGCGCGCGACAACCTGCGGGTGGCGCTCGCCGCCAAGCAATCCTGGCTCGAAAAGCGGATCGTGAGTCTGTGATGTCCGATTTCAGCGGCAAGACCATCCTGATGGCCGGCGGCGCGGGTTACCTGGCGCTACCGGTGAGCAAACTCCTGGCACAGCAGGGCGCCAATGTGGTGCTGGCCGACATCAACCCGGAACGGCTGGCGGCCGGCGAGGCCGAACTCAAGGCGATCGGCAATGGCGTGCTGGCGCTGCCGCTCGATATCGGGGACGAGGATTCAATCCTTGCCGCGGTGCGCGGCGCAGCGAAGGCCTTCGGCAATCTCGATGGCGTGGTGAACGCTACCTTCGGCTCGACGGGCAAGCGTTTCGAGGACCTGACGGGGGCGGATTTCGACCGCACCAACCGGCTGAACCTCACCGGCAGTTTCCTCCTCGCCCGCGAGGCGGCCAGGCACATGGGACCCGGCGCCTCGATGGTGCTCTATGCCTCGATGTATGGCGTAGTGGCGCCGAACCCGGCGAACTATCCCGGCGACATGGCGCCCAACCCGATCGAGTACGGCGCCGGCAAGGCCGGGATGATCCAGATGGTGCGCTACATGGCCGGCCATTTCGGCCCGGCCGGCATCCGGGTCAACGCCGTGGCGCCCGGCCCCTATCCGCACCAGGCGACGCAGGACAATGCCGAGTTCATGGGCAACCTCGCACGCCAGACCATGCTCGGCCGGATCGGCCGGCAGGACGAAATGGCCGGGCCGACGGCGTTCCTGTTGAGCGACGCCGCGAGCTACATCACCGGGCACTGCCTCAACGTCGATGGCGGCTGGACCGCCTGGTAGGGATATCTGAATGAGCGTTCTGCCGATCATCCGGGATGAGATCCGCTTGGCCATGCTGGGCATGGTCGAGGGCAACGGGCACCCTTATTCCTGGAGCATCATCATCAATGGCAGCTACGACGCCAAGGCGCTCGCGGCCTGCCCCTACCCGGTGATCAAGGATTACATCGCCAAGCAACCTGTCGGCTCGCTCGGCATCCCCGGCGCCAAGGTGACGCATGTGTGGACCGACGATCCCGCCGATGCCGTGCAGGTCGCCGCCGTCGCCCATATTCCCAACATCGCCAGGCGCGCCGAGGATGTGATCGGCGAGGTCGATGCGGTGCTGGTCGCCACCGACAAGGGTTTTGAGCATGTCGAGCGGGCGCGGCCGTTCATCGAGGCCGGCATCCCGGTGTTCATCGACAAGCCGCTCTGCGACAACCGGCTCGATCTCACGACGTTCAGCAAATGGGTGGCCGAGGGCAAGCCGCTGATCAGCTCGTCGGCGATGCGCTTTGCCAAGGAGTATGTGCCCTATCATCGCGCCACGCACGCGCTCGGCCAGTTGCGCCATGTCAGCGCCACCATGGCGAAGTCGTGGGAGGCCTACGGCATCCATGCGCTGGAGACGGTCTATCCGATCACCGGGCCGGGTTATGTCTCGGTGCAGAACATCGGCGATGCCAACTCCAACATCGTGCATCTGCGCCACCGTGACGGCATCGACGTCATCCTGCAGGTGACCAAGGATATGGGCGGCGGCTTCGGCATGGTGACGCTGGCCGGCACTGCCGCCGGGCTGCAGCTCAAGTTCACCGACACCTATCACGCGTTCCGCACCCAGCTCGTCGGCTTCGTCGATTACCTCCGCACCGGCAAGCCGCCGGTGCCGTGGGAGGAAACGCGCGAGCTGATGCAACTGGTGATCGCCGGCATCGAAAGCCGCGAACAGGGCGGACGCCGCGTCTTCCTAAGCGAGATGGATTGAACCATGCAGGTCCTCGAAAGCTTCTCGCTCAAGGGCAAGGTCGCCGTGGTCACCGGCGGCGCCGGGCTCTATGGCCGGCAGATCGTCGCGGCGCTGGCCGAGGCCGGCGCCAGGACCTTCATCGCGGCCCGCGACTTGGCCAAGCTCGAAGTGGTCGCCGCCGAAGAGCGGGCCCGCGGCTACGACGTCACGGCGCTGCAGCTCGACCTGTCGTCGGACGCGTCCATTGAAGCGCTGCACCGCGAGGTGATCGCCCGGGCCGGCCGCTGCGACGTGCTGGTCAACAATGCGGTGACCCGTTCGGCGCTCGACGGCTGGGCGCATGAGCTCGACGCGTTCGACAAGAGCCTCCGCGTCAACGCCTCGGCGCTGTTCAAGATCACCGAGCTGTTCGGCCGCAACATGCGGGCGCAGAAATCCGGCTCGATCATCAATATCGGCTCGATGATGGGCATGGTCGGCGTCGAGATGGCCAACTACGAGGGCACCGACATGACGCCCAACCCGTCGCCGATCTACCACTACGAAAAGGGCGGCATGCTCAACTTCACCCGCTGGGCAGCGAGCATCCTCGGCGCCGACAATGTCAGGGTGAACTGCCTTTCGCCGGGCGGCTTCTTCAACAACCAGCCGGCGCCGTTCGTCAAAGCCTACAGCGCCCGTACCCAGCTCGGCCGCATGGCCAACGATACCGATTTGAAGGGCGTCATCGTGTTTCTGGCGTCGGATGCCTCGGCCTATGTCACCGGCACCAACATCCCCATCGATGGCGGCTATACCGCCAAATAACCCCTCCGGAGGAGCTTACCTTGTCCCAGACGCAGCCCTACGCCGCGACGCCCCCGACGCGCTTCCGCATGCGGCCGAGCCGCGTGCTGCGCACCATCCGCGAGGGCAAGGTGGCCCGCGTGCTGAAGCTCAATATCTCCGACGCCAAGATCGCCGAGATCTTCGCGGCGGCGCAGCCCGATGCGCTGTGGCTGTGCATGGAGCACACCTCGGCGACCTGGGAGCAGGTGGAGCACCAGATCCGCGCCGCCAAGCTCTATGACGTCGACACCCTGCTGCGCGTGCCGCGCGGCAGCTACAGCGATTACATCCGTGGCTACGAGATGGATGCGACGGGGCTGATCGTGCCGCACATCATGAATGCCGACGATGCCCGCAAGGTGCGCGACATCACCAAGTTCGCGCCGCTCGGCAAGCGCGCCGTCGATGGCGGCAACAACGATGCGCAGTTCACCCGCGTCGGCTTTCTCGACTACATTAAGACAGCCAACGAGGAACGCTTCGCCTGCTACCAGATCGAGGATCCCGAGGCGATGGAGCACCTCGAGGCGATCGCCGAGATGGACGGCGTCGACTGCCTGTTCTTCGGCCCGGGCGATTACTCAGTGGCGAGTGGCATTCCCGGCCAGATCCAGCACGACGAGATCAAGGCAGTGCGCAAACGTGTCGCCGAGGTGGCGCGGAAGTACGGGAAGATCGCGGCGACGGTGACCAACCGCGACCTGATCGGCGAGTATGTCGACATGGGGTATAACCTCTTGTCGGTCGGCGCCGACGTGATTGCGCTGGCAAACTATGCCGATGAGTCGATGGCGGCGTTTGACAAGGCGCTGGGGTAGCAACGGGCTGGCCGAAGCGCCGGCGCGGGCCGACCCCCACCCCTGTCCCCTCCCCGCAAGGGGGAGGGAGACCCTCACACTGATATCGGGCTATCGTCTCCCTCCCCCTTGCGGGGAGGGATCAAGGGTGGGGGTCCACAGCCACCGGCGCTTCAGTGACGAGCCTTACGGATGAAACGTCGCCGGCATGCTCAGCACCTGCTTGCCGGGCTTCCTGTCTTCCAGGTTGGCGTAGATGTCGGCCAGCACCTGCTGCATCCAGGCGGCGGAGTCGACGTAGAAACTCGGGCCGTCGTTGTCGAGCGAGTAGCGGTAGGTTCTGGTCGGCTTGACCGCTTTGGCGGCGATGATCGGCACCCAGCTGAGGTGCATGTAGCCGCAGACGATGTCGGGCTGGTAGCTCTTGAGCACCGCTTCGAGCTCGGCAGTGTCGTTGATGCCGGTCTCCTGGTTCACCGAGATGACGCGCAGCTCCTGCTCGGTCCTGGTCGAGGCGTTGGCGCGCCTGATGGCGGCCAGCCGCGAGGCCTGCTCGCTCGAATTGATGGTGGTGTTGAGATAGAGGTATTTCAGCTTCTTGCCGTCGTTCTGCCGGAACATCTCCATGAAGGCCGGTTCGAAATCGATGCGGTAGGCGTGGTAGGGCAGCTCCTCGATGACCAGATCGATGATCGCCACCTGTGCCGAAGTCTCAGGCAGCTTGTCGATCTCGGTTTCCGGCGTAATGCCGGCGAGCACCACCACATCGAGCGCGTCCCACACATGGGTCGGCATCGACTTGTGGGTGAAGCTGCCCAGGATGAACTCGTGGCCATCGGAGACCACGGCCTTTTCCAGCGCCACCACCAGCTTGGTGTAGAACTCGTTGTTGAAGATGCCGCCGCCGACGATGTCGCGGTTATAGAAGAAGCCGATGCGATGATGCGCTTCGGTCCACGGGGTTTCGACGAGGAAAGAGCCCTTCCCCACCTGGCGTCGGATGATCCCCTCGGCCTCGAGGTCCTTCAGCGTCTTGATGACAGTGATCAGCGAGAATTCGCAGAATTTGACGATCTCGTTCTGCGACTCGATCTTGTCTCCGGCTTTCAGCCCGTTGGTTTTCCAGCGCCGGAACAGCATATCCCTGAGCTGCAAATGGCGTGGCGACAGATCGATACTCAAGCCAGGAGTTCCCGTGACAGGTGGATTGCCGAAGATTCCTTCGGCGACATATAGCACCGCGCCTGCCCTGCCGATCAGAGAGGCGCCTCATGGCGCCATGTTTCCCCTTGAATTCGCATGTTAGGTGGTTATCATGACAATATACTACGAGCATGGATTCTGCAAGTGAAGCAAAGATGGCGTAACGCCACGCTGGTGACCCCGGGCGGAGAAATCGGGCAGGATCTGTTGATCGAGAATGGCCGGTTCACCGGCATCGTGGGACGAGACGCCGCCACCGGCGCAGACTGGCAGGACGTCGACGCCAGCGGCAAGCTGCTGTTCCCCGGCATCATCGATCTGCTGCAACACGGCATGGACGTCTATCTCTACAACGACACCCTGCCCGGCTGCGTCTCCGACAACTCGACGCTGCTCTTATCGCGCGGCGTCACCGGGTTCCTCCCCTCGATCAGTTGCCTGCCGCCCGAGGACATGGAGCCGACGCTCACCCGGCTGGCCGCCGAGACCGAGAAGGCCACCGGGGCGCGCGCCATCGGCATCCACAGCGAGGGCCCGGTCTTCGCTTCGCCCGGCGCGCACAACCCGCGCAACCTGCAAAAACCGAGCGTCGAGCTCGCCGAGCGGATGCTCGAGGCCAGCAATGGCCGGCTGAAGGCGGTAACGCTGGCGCCGGAACTGCCCGGCGCCGAAGCCTTCATCAAGCGGCTGAAGCAGCACGGGGTCAGCATCCATCTCGGCCACAGCCAGGCGGTGCCTGACGACGTCTCGCGCTATGTCTCGTGGGGCATCGATGCGGTGACCCACATGTACAACGTGATGCGCCAGCCCGAGCCGGGCAATATGGGGCTCCACATCCTGTCGCTCACCGATGCGCTGCTGGCCGAAGCGGGCCTCAAGCTGGGGCTGATCTGCGACGGCATCCACGTCTCGCCCAAGCTGATGAAGATCCTGGCGCAACTGCCTGAGGACCGGGTGTTCCTCGAGACCGACGCCAACAAATATGCCGGCGCCGAGGAGATGGAGTTCGAATTCTATCCCGGCCAGTGGGTGCGCAGCGCCCGTGGCAAGGCAGTGGTCGATCGCAATGGCGGGCTCTGCGGCTCGTCGCTGACCCCGGACGAGGCGATGCGCAACTACGTGACTATGGTCGGCGCCGACCTCACCCGCACCGCGCACGCCACCAGCCTCGTGCCGGCTCGGGTGCTCGGGATGGAAAAGGATATCGGTTCGATCGAGGTCGGTAAGCTCGCCGATTTCGCCGTGCTCGACCCGAAAACGCTCGAGGTCGAGGCGACGGTGGTGGGCGGCAAGACGCTGTTCAGGCGCGCCGCCTGACTGAACGCAGCGGCTGAGGGGGGAGAGGCCAATGCAGATCGTCGCTTCGGGAATACTGGGGAAGGCCGAGCCGGGAACGGCTCGGGCCAACCTGACCTTTCCATCGGTCACCGTACTCTCGGACGGCTCGCTGCTGGCAACGCTCAGGGCCGGCGACGAGAAGGACTCGCCCAAGGAGCGGATCGCCTTCTACCGCTCGGTTGACAATGGCCTCACCTGGTCGGCGCCGAGCTATCCGTTCGAGCCACCCGAGGTGCGTGGCACCGGCGGTACGCTGAAGCTCTGCTACATCACCGAACTCGCGCCCGAGCGTCTCCTGGCCGCGGCGATGTGGGTCGATCGCACCAGCTACCCGGGCAAGCCGCTGTTCAACGCCGAGACCGAGGGTTGCCTGCCAATGGTGATCCTCCTCGCCAACTCGGAAGACAACGGTGCCAGTTGGTCCACCTGGCGCGAGGTGCCGATGCCGGCAGAGATCGGCCCCGCCAGCCTCACCAGCCCCGTGATGCGCTTGGCGGATGGGCGGCTGGCGATGAGCATCGAGACCAACAAGACCTATCTCGACAGTTCGAAATGGCTGCAGCGGGCGGTGTTCTTTCACTCGGCCGACGAGGGGCAGAGCTGGACTGGCCCGGTAACGGTGGCTGAGGATCCGAGCGGCCGGATCTTCAACTGGGACTTGCGCTGCGCCGTGGCGCCGGATGGCCGGGTCGGCTCGTTCGCCTGGACCTATGACACGGCAACGACGAGCTATCTCAACATCCACCGCCGGATCAGCGCCGATGGCGGGGCGAGCTGGAGCGCGCCCGACGATCTCGGCTTTGCCGACCAGGCAGCGCGGCCGGCGGTGCTTAGGGATGGTCGGGTGGTGCTGGCCTGGGTGGATCGCTTCGGCTCGCAATCGATCCGGGCCCGGCTGGCGGCGAACATCGACGCGCCGTTCGCGGCGGAGAGCGAAGTCGAAGTCTATGCACATGCCAGGGCGCAGGCGGCGAGCAGCGACACCGGCGACATGCTGGCCAGCATGGATGTGTGGAGCTTCGGGCTGCCATCGGCGACGGCGCTGCCGGATGGGGACGTGCTGGTGGTGTATTATGCGGGGGAGCCCAAGGCGCTCGATGTGCGCTGGGCGAAGTTGCGGGTGCCTCGCTGAAGCGCCGGCGCGGGCTGACCCCCACCCCTGTCCCCTCCCCGCAAGGGGGAGGGAGACGAA
>JAEUMC010000956.1 GCA_016793415.1 Devosia sp.
TTTGGCGGCGATTGTCGCGAACGCGAGAAAGCTCGAGCCGGTCCCGACGAATGACAACAGCACGAAGGCTGCCGGGAGTGCGTTCGAGCCGGGATTGGCCAGCGCGAAGCCGAAGGGGATGCTGGAATAAAAGAAGAAATCGAGCGCGATATCGAAGTAGGCGCCGCGCGAGGTTGGACCGGCAATGCGGGCGATGGCGCCATCAAGGCCATCGGCGAGACGGTTGACGAGGATGAGGACGAGCGCCACGAAGTACTGATCGAACGCCAGTGCCGGCACGGCCGACAAGCCGATTGCAAATCCCGCAAAGGTGACCTGATTGGCTGTCACGCCGCGCCTGAAGAGCGCTCTCGCCGGGTGGCCGAGGAGCCTCTCGCTGATGGGCATGACGGCGCGGTCGAGCATCGCTCTCTCCAGTGCAGCAGGCGCCCGCTTTCGATGCACCTGCTTTGGTTGGACGCGCGGCGACGCGAATTGTTACGCCGCGATTTGGCGTTTGAACTTGAAATGCAGGAGGGTGGGCTCAGGCGGCTGGCAGGACCTTGAGCCAGCTGGCGATCCGCCGCGGCCAGGCACTGAAGAGTTTCGGCCGGTAGAAGTCCGACGCGACGTGCTTGGCGATCTCGCCATAGCTGGGATAGGGGAGAATGAGCCTCGTGATGTCGCGCAGCGTCATCCTGCGCGAGATCGCCAAACCCCACAGCCCGATCAGCTCGCCGGCGTGGGGCCCGACGATGGAACATCCGAGGATTCGGCCGCGCGAGGTGACGATCGCCTTCGCGATGCCGGCTGCGCCACCGCTTGTCTGGGCCCGGTCGAGACCGCTGAAGCTGCGCGTGATGACCTCGCATCTGCTGCCATATCGCGCCCTGGCGTCTCTCAGGGTCATGCCCACATGCGCGAGTTCGGGATCGGTATAGGTCACCCAGGGGAGGGCCGCGTAGTCGACCTTGGCGGGGATGTGAAACACGATATTCTGGACCGCTATCGCACCGTGGTAGCTCGCTACGTGCGTGAACTGCGGCCCCCCGGCGACATCGCCAACCGCGAACACACGCCGGTTGGTCGTGCGCAACCGCGCATCAACCTTGATCCCCTGTCGTGCGTGCGCGATGCCGCCGGCGTCGAGTCCGAGGTCCTCGATATTTGGTTTGCGGCCCGCGGCGACCAGGATATGCGATCCCGAGATCGCCTCCGGCTGGTTGCCGTCGCGGACCCGCACCGTGTGGTCCGCCGTGCCGTGCTCAACCGACTCGATCTCGACCCCCTCGCGGATGACCACACCCTGAGCGGCGAGGCGCTCGCGCACCACGGCGACAAGCTCCGGATCGTCCTTGGGCAGAATGGCGCCCTTTTCGAGGACCGTGACGCGGCTGCCCATTTGCCGGTGGGCCTGCGCCATCTCGATGCCGATCGGACCACCGCCGACAATCACCAGGTGCTCCGGAACCGTGGCGAGGTCGAAGATCGACTCGTTGGTGAGGACCCTGGCGGGGTCGAGACCTGGTATCGGCGGCATCGCCGCGCGGGAGCCCGTCGCGACCACGAAGTGTCGCGCGCGCACCCTGGTCTCGCCTGCCTGGACCGTCTCGGGGTCCAGGAATCTTGCCCTGGAGCGGAGGACGGTTACGCCCAGTCCCTCGAACCTCTCCTGGGAATCATGCGGCGCGATGGCCTGCTGCGCGCGACGGACGTGCTCGTTGATCCGGCCGCGAAAGTCTTCCGCGCCCTCGCCGGGATGAGCCCGAAGTGCCGCCGTTGCCGAAAGCAGCGCCTTCGACGGCACGCAGCCGGTATTGAGGCAATCACCTCCCATCTCGCCGGCTTCGATGAGAACCGTCCTCAAGCCGAGTTGGCCGGTACCGGCCGCTACCGACAGACCGGCGGACCCCGCGCCGATCACACAGATATCCGCCTCGATCGTCGGGCTCATCCACTCATCCTTCTAGCTCAACTCCCCATTGGTCTCCCGAGTCCAGCCGTTGTGACGGTGGAAGTGCCGAAGGTTCTGTAACGCCGCGCCCGCTCAATAGACCAACCTCAAGACCTATCTCGATACGGGATGAATGACTTGACCTCCGACCTGACTCCATTGTTTCCTCGCCAGCAGGTGCCGGCGCTCATGGTCTGGCTCGCAGGGGGCGGCGTTTTCGAGCTCGCGACCGAACCTTCGACGACGTTCACGCTGATCGTCTTCTATCGCGGGCGTCATTGTCCGGTCTGCCGCAGCTATCTGCGCTCGCTCGAAGAGCATCTCGACCAGTTCTCGCAACGCGGTGTTGGCGTCGTCGCGATCTCGACGGACACCCTCGAGCGTGCGGAAGGCGCCAAGGCCGACTGGAATCTCCCACGGCTGCGCATCGGCTATGGACTGACACTCTCCGACGCGCGTCGCTGGGGCCTGTTCGTGTCCACTTCGCGTGGCAAGACATCGCTTGGCATCGAAGAGCCGGCGCTCTTTCCGGAGCCGGGCCTTTTCCTGGTCCGCCCCGACGGAACGCTCTTTTTTTCGAGCGTACAGTCGATGCCCTTCGCGCGGCCACGGTTCGACGACATCCTCGGGGCGGTCGACTACGTGCTCAAGAACGACTACCCGCCACGCGGCGAAGTTGTGGACCTGGAAGAAGTGGCTGCATCGCGGACCAGTACGGCTCCGATGGACGCCCTCACATAACGACAATGGGCGTGTCGTCGGGGACGCGGCGGTAGAGATCGATCACGTCGTGATGCAGCAGCCGCACACAGCCGCTGGAGACGGCCTTTCCGATCGAGTTCACGTCGCCATTGCCGTGAAGGCGGTAGAGCGTATCGACGCCGTCCTTGTAGATATAGAGCGCACGGGCGCCGAGGGGATTGTCAAGACCCGGCGGCATGCCATAACGCCACTCCGCCAGCTCGGGTTGCCTGTCGATCATTTCGGCGGGCGGTGTCCACGTCGGCCACGCACGCTTGAACTTGATCACGGCGCGGCCGGACCACTCGAACCCTGCGCGCCCGATGCCGATGCCATAGCGAATGGCCTTGCCCTCGGGCAGCGTCAGGAACAGCACGCGATTTGTGGTGTCGACGATCACTGTACCGGGCTGCTCGGCAGTTGCGTAGTCGCCGGATCTCCTCAGATAGATGGGGTCGAGGTGATCGAGGTCGACGGCAGGGATGGGAAACGGCTCATCGAGCAGGGGACCATAGACATCGGCGTAGAATTCCCGATCCGCCTCGTTCAGCCTGTACCGCTTCGCGAATGCCGGCGTTGCGGTGGACGCCAGCGCCCCAACGGTGGCTCCGATGAACTGGCGGCGTGAGAGGACGTGGAAAGCTGACATGGTCTCGATTGGCCCGTGGTCTGGTCGTTGACTGGTGGCGGGATGTGCCGAGCGGAGCATCGGCATGGGACGTGGGACCTGAGGGCGGCGCTCCAGCATCGGGGGCGCATCAGCGCGGCACATCCCGCCGATGGTGATGTCGCATCGTGGACCGGTTTGTTACGGGACAGTCGACCAGTCTCACGTCTTCGTGTTCGCGCTGCAACAATCGTCACCGCGTACGGACTACCCTTGGAGAGCGGAACTGTGTCGAGAACCCTGAAGTAATGCTGCGATGAAAATAGATCCAGCCAGTGCACGACAAGGCCTTGTCCTCGGATCATTGGTCATCGTGTTGATCGCGTTGTTGCTGCTCCTGCAGGGAAGCGGTTTTCTTGCCTACATCTCCGATACGGATGCCGTGCAGCGATCTGTCCAGTCCCTTGGCGTCTTCGGGCCAGCGATCCTCATCGGCCTGATGATCCTCGCGATTGTTGCCTCACCGATTCCGAGCGCCCCGATCGGTCTGGCCGCGGGCGCCGCCTACGGACCGGTAGGCGGCGCGGTGATCACGATCGCTGGGTCGGCATTGGGTTCA
>JAEUMC010000969.1 GCA_016793415.1 Devosia sp.
CGCCTCGAGCGCCCCGCCGTCGAAGATCGCTGCGCCGCCATAGTCCCAGAAGAAGCCATAGAGCTGGAACGGCCCGCCATTCAGTGCCTCGACTTCCTTGACGGTGAGGCCCTTCTTCAAGCCGCCCGGTGCGGTGTCGCCGGCCGGCACGGTGAAGTAGGCGACGCGTTCGTGCTTGTCCTCGTCCCACCAGCCGAACTCGATGGTCTTGGCAGGATCGTTGGGGAAGATCGTGGTGGCGAGGACGGTGGACCCTTCGGGACCAGGAACGTCGCCGGTCACCACATTGTCCTTGCCGAAGGCCTCGATCAGTCGGGCCTCGGAGCTATCGGCAGCAAAGGGCCCTTCGCAGACGATATCGGCAGCCATGGCGGGAGCCGCCAGCAGCAACAGGGGAAACAGGACCAGCGCGCGCATCGTCGACCTCCGTTGAGCCGCCGAATCTAGCGGAACGCGATGAGTCTGGGCAGGCCTTGCGGCGGAAGCTGGGCATCGATGGGCACGGCTCAGGTGCCGGACTGAAGCTGCTCGGTCATCCGGTTCTGGATCTCCATCACCTCTTCGATCACCTCGGCGAGGAGCCGCAACTCTTCGATGCTCCGCTTGCCCAGGGCAACCGCGCCTTCGGTCGCCATCGGCTCATAGGCACGCCTGATCAGGGCGAAGGTCGCCTCGGCGGCCTCGACCAGCACTTTGCGGCGATCATGCGGATCGGGTTGGCGGCGGACGAAGTTGCGCGCCTCGAGCCGGTCGACCAACGAAGTGACGGCGGCGGGGGTGAGGCGGGTAGCGCGGGCGATGGCGCTGGCGGTCTGCGGACCGCTGGTGAGGAAGCTGAGACAGAGCCGCTCGGCCGGGCCGAGCTGGAACATGGCGCCGACCTCTTCGTCATAGCGTTGCGTCGCCTCCTGCCAGCGCACGATCAGCGTGCCGAGCCGCTGCACGAGCTCTGCCTTCTCGTCCCTTGACGAATATACTTCGATCATCTAATTATCTATCCATCGAATAATACGACAGCCGCATAATATGCGGCGTCCAGCGTGAGAGGCAAGAATGAAAGCACGTATTGGCATCGTTGGCGCAGGGTCTGCGGGGCTCGGCCTGGCCCTGGCACTGGTCAGGCGCGGTTTTGCGCCGGTGATCTTCGAGAAGCGCACCGAGAGGCAGGTGCTCGACGAGGGAATTTTCCTGACGCTGGCACCCAACGGCATGAACGCACTGCGCGGGCTGGGGCTCGCGGCGGAGGCGCTGCGGCACGGGGTCGAGACGCGGGCCATCGTGCTGCACAACGAGCATGGCAAGGCGCTGGGCACTGTCGACTATGCCCGGCATACGGCGCAGTTCGGCGCCCCCTCGGTGACCATCCGGCGCGGTGCGCTGGGTGAGGTCCTGCTGGCGGCGGTCCGCGCGGCAGGAGTGCCGATCCAGTTCGAGACCGCCGTTACGGCAGTGGCCAATCTCGACAGCGAGGTGGCGGTAACGACCGGTGACGGGGTGACGCACAGCTTCGACGTACTGGTGGGAGCCGATGGCCTGCGCTCGAGTATCCGTGGCCTCACGATGCCCGACCTGCCTTCGCCGGTCTACAACGGGCTGTTGGGGAGCGGCGGCATCGTCGATGTGCCTGAGGTGCCGCCGACCAACGGGCAGCTGCTGATGACCTTCGGGCAGCGGGCGTTCTTCGGCTACATCAAGGACCCTGGTGGTCCGGTCTACTGGTTCAACAGCTTTCCCGCCGACGAGAAGCAGGCGCAGCTGATCGATCGCCAGGCGGCGACCGGCTATTTCGAGGCGCTGCATCGCACCGATCCCGCCGTCAACCGACGGATCATTGCCGCTGCCGCGCCGCATGTCAGCCGCATCTATCCCGATTACGACGTGCCGAGCCTCCCCTATTGGTCCAGGGGGCGCGTCATCCTGATAGGCGATGCGGCCCATGCGGTCACCCCGCATTCGGGCCAGGGCGCCTCGATGGCGCTCGAGGATGCACTGGTGCTGGCGGCGTGCCTCGATGCAGAGGCGACGCCCGAGGGTGCCTTCCGCCGCTTCGAGGCGCTGCGGCGCAATCGGGTGGAGGCGGCCGTACGGCTCGGCCGGCAGGGCGGCACGCCCAAGAAGGCGCAGGGCTGGTTCGCCCGGCGGGTGCGCGACCTGATGCTGCCCATGTTCGTGCCGCTCGGGCAGAAGGCGCAGGAGCACCTGTTCGCCTTCCGCGCCGACGATACGCCGCTCGTGCAGCCGAACTGACCGGGCCTTGCGAGGGACCGGAGGGCCAGCGATCAATTGGTACAGCCAACTGATTCGAACCGGTGCCCCCGATGCCCTTCACCTTCCAGACGGTGATGCCGATCCTGCTCCTGATCGGCTCCAACGTGTTCATGACCGTCGCCTGGTACGGGCACCTGAAGTTCCCGCACATGGCGATGTGGGTGGCGGTCATGGCCAGCTGGGGCATCGCGCTGGTGGAATACTGGCTGGCGGTGCCCGCCAACCGGATCGGCTACGGCGCCTATACGGCAGCGGAGCTCAAGACCATCCAGGAGGTGATCAGCCTCACGGTGTTCGCCGGCTTTGCGGTCTTCGTCCTGGGTGAAAAGCTCACCTGGAACCACGCCATCGGCTTCCTCCTGATCTTTGCCGGCGCCTTCTTCATTTTCCGTGGGCCGCTGAAGTAGCCACCAGCGACTGGTGGGCGAAGACGCCCGCCCCTGCCCCATCGGCCACGGCGAAGCTGATGTTGTGCATCGGCCGAGCCGCATCGCCGGCGGCATAGACGCCTGGGATGCTGGTCTGCTGCAGGTGATCGACGAGGAAGAAGTCGCCGGCCATGCCGGCCTTGGTCTCGCACCCAAGCTGGAGGCCGAGGTTGCTCGCCAGCCGGATCGGAGCATGGACAAAGATGGCATCGAGCAGCGTTGATCCTGCGGTAGTGACCACCGATTGCAGTTCGCCGTCGCGGTGGTCGAAGCGCACCAGCGCCTCCTCGACCAGCTTCACCCCCATATCGACCAGAGCGGCGCGAACGAGCGGATCGACCGGGCCGCCATTGGCGAACAGGGTGAGGTCGCTGGTCCACTCGCGAAAGAAGCGCGCGCGGTCGAGGATATCGCCGTCGCGCAGCATCAGGCCCAGACGGCGATCGGCCACTTCGTAGCCGTGGCAATAGGGGCAATGCAGGGCCGTCCTGCCCCAGCACTCCGCCATGCCCGGAACGCCGCCGGTATCGTCGGTGACGCCGTGAGCGATGATCAGCCGGCGAGCGGCAAGCTGCTGGTGCGAGGCAAGCTCGATGCTGAAGCCGTCGCGTTCACCCGCTGCGGCGATGGCTTCGGCATGGCGGATTTCGACGGTGCCGTATGTCTCGAGCTGGCGGCGCGCTTCGGCCAGCAGCTCGCTCGGTGCAGCGCCATCGCGGGTGAGAAACCCATGCGAGTGGGCAGCGAAGCGGTTGCGCGGCTTGCCAGTGTCGAGCACCAGCACGTTGCGGCGGGCGCGACCGAGTTGCGTGGCGGCAGCGAGGCCGGCAAAGCCGCCGCCGATGATGATGACGTCGTACATATCGTTGTCCTGTTCCGAACGAGGAATGGCGCCGGCGGCGAGACGTTCCGCCGGGCCGGAATTTGCATCAGGCCGGCGACCAGGCCGGGAAGGGATCGGGCAGGTGCTCCCAGGCCGAGGGTGTGAAGGCGCGCGCCGGGATCAGGCAGTCGTCGAGCGCCCGGCGCAGCGCCGCCTCGTCCATCGCGTCGGTGCCGATGAAGACGATCTCCTGCCGGCGGTCGCCCCAGATGGGATCGAGATAGGCCGACATCGCGGCCTCCCACTGCGGGTCGTCGGGCCAGCGCTGCTGTGGCACGGCGGCCCACCACAGCCCGCGGCGACTGGTGGACAGCAGTTGTCCGGCCTGGCTCAGCTCGCCGACATAGTGCGGGCGGGTGGCGAGCCAGAAGAAACCCTTGGCGCGGATCACGCCCGGGTGAGGACGAGCGACGAAGCTGTTGAACAGTAGCGGGTTGAACGGCCGGCGGGCGCGATAGACGAAGGAGCGGATGCCGTATTCGAGGGTTTCGGGCACGTGATCGGCAAAGCCGTTCAGCTCCTTGAACCATAGCGGGTGCTGCTCGGCGCGATCGAAGTTGAAACGACCGGTGCCGAGAACCTCGTCGAGGCCGACGCGGCTGAAATCGGTTTCGATGACTTCGGCCCCGGCGTTCAGCGAACGGATGATGCGCCGCGCCGCGGCGAGCGCACCCGGGGTCGCGGTGGATACCTTGTTCAAGACGATGACGTCGGCGAACTCGATCTGGTCGACGAGCAGATGCGCGAGGCTCCGCTCGTCGTCGGGACCGAGTGTCTCGCCGTGGGCGGAGAGCGGATCGGTGGAGCCGAACTGGGCGGCGAGGTTGGCGGCATCGACCACCGTGACCATGGTGTCGAGGTCGGTGATGTCGCTGAGGCTGTCGCCCGCCCCATCGCGGAACTCGAAGGTGGCGGCCACCGGCAGCGGCTCGGAAATGCCCGTGGACTCGATGAGCAGATAGTCGAAGCGCCCGGCTTCGGCGAGGGCGCGCACCTCGCGCAGCAGGTCGCCGCGCAGGGTGCAGCAGATGCAGCCGTTCGACATCTCCACCAATTGCTCGTCGGCGCGCGACAGTTCGGCGCCGCCCTCGCGCACCAGCGTGGCGTCGATATTCACCTCGCTCATGTCGTTGACGATGACGGCGACCCGACGCCCCTCGCGATTGTTGAGGATGTGGTTGAGCAGCGTGGTCTTGCCGGCGCCGAGGAAGCCGGAAAGCACGGTGACGGGAAGGCGGTTCATGGCGTTGCTCCTTGGGGAGGCCCCGCCGCGAGGGGGCGGGGCGCGATGGATCACTCGTGGCTTGCGCCGGAGCCGCCGACGGCGACGATGTTGTAGGGGACGCCGGCGACGGCGATGTCGCGGACCAGCGCAAAGCTCTCGGCGTCGACCAGGTGGATGGCGCCTGCAAGCGGGTCGGTAACGGCGATATGGTCGCCGGCCACCGCAAGGCGCGGGCGCGGCAGGCTCCACTCGCCATCCATCGAGTAGGGCTGGGTGAGCGGCAGCGTCCGGTCGAGCGCGCCGGAGACGACATCGAGGCGGTGCAGCGCACCATCCTCGGTGAAGATGTAGGCGTATTTCACCCGCTGCGGGTCGATGACGAAGTGGACCCGACGGCTGGGCAGATCGACGAGGCGGAAGGGCGCGGCAGCCGAGGGATCGATGATGGCGACGCGGTCGGCGCCATAGTTGCCGAGCCAATACTGCATGGCGACACCGCCGAGCAGCGTGGTGGATTTGCCTTCGGGCAGGCTGGCCGGATAGGGCAGCAGCTGCAACTCTGGGCCCGCCTTCGCCTGCTTCACCAGCAAGAGGCCGGCAGCGCAGGCGATGGCGAGCGTATCACCGGAGCTGGCTTCGCCGTGCAGGTCCGGGCAGGCGTGAAGATCGCCGATAGTGGCGCCGTCGGCGCCATAGACGTCGATGCCGACGGGCAGCGCCTTGGGGTCCTCGGCGTTGGGGCGCGAGATCAGCGTGTAATCGCCGAGCGGCGCTGCGACGCCATGGTGCGGAGCCGCGACTTTGAGGTCCCGCGTGGCGGCGTTGCCGGCGAGCCAGTCCCGCTCGGAGACCAGGCGCGCCACGCCTTCGCCGTCGAAGAACAGCGCGATGTCGCCATGGTGCTCGACGAAATGCACCGGCTTGTCACCGGCGACGGCGGCATCGAGCAGTTTAGGCGCGGCGATCACGAGGTCGGCATGGTCGCCGTGATCGCCCAGCGCGATACCCGAGGCGATAGCGGAAACGCGGTCGGCCTCGCCCTGTACGGCGAACACCGCGGCCTTGCTCGGCGTGGTGTAGAGGCTGGCCGGGCTCCCCAGCTCGAAGCTGCCGGAGACCTGGTCGGTGCCGAGGTCGATGGCGGTGACGAGCGGTTTACCATGGTCGGCGACGAACAGCCGCCAGAAGGTGGCCTCCTCTTCGGCTGAGGCCGGGGTGACGCAGAACGACAGGGCCATGGCAGGCAGGATCAGTTGGTGCAGCAGGCGCGGCATCGGCAGGCTCCTTGATAAGTCGAGGTCGAGCAGAAGGGTTCGCGCGCCGGGATGGCGCGCGGCAGCAGACAAAAGCGAGGGGATAGGGGCCGCCGGGTGGCGCGGCGGCCCCCGAGGCTACTGCACGAGGCAGGCCTTGAGGCTGGACGCCAGGTTCTCGATCAGTTGCCGGTAGAGGCCGGGACCTTCGTCGAGGTTGGCGCCCTCCGGGTCGAGCACGCCCTGCCTGGCCGTGGTGCCCTCGGTGAGCACGGTGACGATGCGCGGTTCGAACACCGGCTCGGCGAAGACACAGGCGGCGTCGAGGGTTTTGAGCTTCGAACGAATCTCGTTGATGCGATCGGCGCCGGGGGCGATTTCGGGGCTGAGGGTGACCGAGCCGGCGACGTTCAGCCCGAAGCGCTTCTCGAAATACTGGTAGGCGTCGTGGAAGACGACGAAGGGGCGATCCTTGATCGGCGCGAGGCTGGCCTCGGTTTCTGCGATCAGCGCGTCGAGGTCGGCGGTCTCCTTGGCCGCGTTGGCGCGATAGGTGTCGGCGTGCTCGGGGTCGGCGGCGACGAGGCTGTCGGCGATGGTGGCGACCATCACCTTGGCGTTGGCGGGGTCGAGGAAAAAGTGCAGGTCCTGCTCTTCGCCGTGCTCGTGCTCATGCGCCTCGCCGGTGGGCTCTGCCTCACCGGCGTGCTCCTCCTCTCCGTGGTCGTGATGCTCGAAAGTGCCGGTCTCACGCGGTGGCAACAGCTCGATGCCGGGCGCCTTGCTGAGCTCGACGATGGTGGCGTTGGGCGCCAGCGTCTCGATCGAATCTTCGAGGAAGAGCTCGAGACCGTGCCCGGTCCAGAACACCAGCCTGGCTGCCTGCAGCGCCTGCGCATCGGAGGGTTTGAGGCTGTAGCTGTGCGGCGAGGCAGCGCCCTTGACGATCAGGGCGGGGGTTCCGAGATCTCCCATCACCGCGGCGACCAGCGAGTGCAGCGGCTTGATGGTGGTAACCACGCTGGGCACCTCGGCGAGCGCCAGGCTGGGCCAGCTGAGCGCCGCAGCAAGCGCCAGGAAGAACGGTTTCTGCATCGGAAAGACCCCTGTTTGAAACACAGCTTGAATGCGCGATATGTTATGACATTACGCTATCGACGTGTTACGCTATAACGTAATGGTAGAACGTCAGCAAGAGACGGAATCGTGAATTTCATGGATGCGCAGAGCGGGCACGAGGTGCTGGTGGATGTCGCCGGCGCCGGCGTGAAGCGGGATGGCCGCTGGCTGGTCGAGGGTGTCGACGTGACGATCCGCAAACGGGAGATCGTCACGCTGATCGGGCCGAACGGCTCGGGCAAATCGACCACGGCGAAGCTGGTGACCGGGGTGCTGAAGCCCGATACCGGCACAGTATCGCGCAAACCCGGGCTGCGGATCGGCTATGTGCCGCAGAAGCTGTCGATCGACTGGACCATGCCGCTGACGGTGCGGCGGCTGATGTCGCTGACCGGGAGCTATCCCAAGGCGGAGATCGATGCGGCGCTCGCCGCCACGGGCGTGGCGCACCTCGCCAATGCCGAGGTGCAGCACCTGTCGGGGGGCGAATTCCAGCGGGCGTTGCTGGCGCGGGCGATGATCAGGAAGCCTGACCTGCTGGTGCTGGACGAGCCGGTGCAGGGTGTCGATTTCTCCGGCGAGGTGGCGCTCTACGACCTGATCGGCAAGATCCGCGACGAGACCGGCTGCGGCATCCTGTTGATCAGCCACGACCTGCATGTGGTGATGGCGGCGACCGATACGGTGATCTGCCTCAACGGCCATGTGTGCTGCCGCGGCACGCCGGAATCGGTGGCGCGGAGCCCGGAATATCTCAGCCTGTTCGGGGCGCGCGCCGCCAATGCGCTGGCGGTGTACCAGCACCATCACGACCATACCCACCTGCCCGATGGGCGGGTCGAGGAAGCCGACGGGCGGATCGTCGAGGCGCACGAGCATGTGCACGAGCACGACCACGCAGGACACGACCATGCTTGACGACTTCTTCACCCGGGCGATCATTGCCGGGATCGGACTGGCGCTGGTGACCGGGCCGCTCGGCTGCTTCATCGTGTGGCGGCGAATGGCCTATTTCGGCGACACCATGGCGCATTCGGCGCTGCTCGGCGTGGCGCTGAGCCTGGTGCTGCAGGTGAACATGACGCTCGGGGTGTTCATCATCGCCGCCGCCGTCGCCGGCGCGCTGCTGCTGCTGCAGCGGCGACAGACGCTGTCGACCGACGCGCTGCTCGGCATCCTCAGCCACTCGGCGCTGGCCATCGGCCTCGTGGTGGCCTTCCTCAGTGGCATCCGGGTCGACCTGATGGGGTTCCTGTTCGGCGATATCCTCGCGGTATCGGTCACCGATATCGTGGTGATCTACCTCGGGGGGCTGGTGATCCTCGGGGTGCTCGCCGCGATGTGGCGGCCGCTGCTGGCGGCGACGGTGAACGCCGAGGTGGCGGAGGCCGAGGGGATGCGCCCCGAGGTGACGCGGATCGTCTTCATGCTGCTGCTCGCGTCGGTGATTGCCATCGCCATGAAAATCGTCGGTGTGCTGCTGATCACGGCGCTGCTGATCATTCCGGCCGCGACGGCACGACGGCTGAGTGCGACGCCGGAACAGATGGCGGTGATCTCGGCCGGTGTCGGGGCGCTGGCGGTGGCGGGCGGGTTGTTCGGCTCGCTCCGTTTCGATACGCCGAGCGGCCCCTCGATCGTCGTCGCGGCGCTTGCGCTGTTCCTCATTTCCATCGCGCTGCCGGTGCAACTGTGGCGCGCCAGACGGGAGGCCTGAGCCATGGCCCATAGCCACGAAGCCCACCACCACGAGCGGCCGCGCGACCTGACGCGTAACCAGGAACTGGTGCTGACGACGCTCAACAATGCCGAGGCACCGCTCTCGGCCTACGACATTCTCGACAAGCTGCGCGACGAGGGCCTGCGCGCCCCGCTGCAGGTCTATCGGGCGCTGGAAAAGCTGATCGAGCACGGCCTGGCGCACCGGCTGGAATCGCTCAACGCCTTCGTCTGCTGCGCCGATGCCAACTGCCATGGCCGCGCCAGCGGCACGGCGGCCTTCGCCATCTGCTCGAACGGAGGGAGGGTAGACGAGTTCGCCGATCCGGAGGTCACCGCACGGCTCGCCGCCTGGGCCGGGGAAACCGGGTTCGCGCTGGAGCGGACAACGATCGAACTGCGCGGCCGGTGCGCGGAGTGTCGGGCGGCTTAAGCTTCGCCATCAGCGGCCGGCGCGAGCTGCCCCCCACCCCTGTCCCCTCCCCGCGAGGGGGAGGGAGACCCTCA
>JAEUMC010000995.1 GCA_016793415.1 Devosia sp.
GAAAGCTCCGGCCCCGACGCGCTCACCATGGGCGCGGTGGCGCAGAGCGCAGGCATCAAGCCGCCTTCGCTTTACAAGCACTTCGCCGACCGCGCGGCGATCCTCAAGGTGGTGGAGATCGAAATCCTGCACGACCTGGAGGCTTACCTCAGGCGCGAGATGCGGGGTCCGAGTGCAAAGTCGCGGCTGATCGCCATGGCCACCGCCTACCGGCGCTTCGGCCGCACCGCGCCCAATCGCTACAAGGCGATCTATAGCGGCAACGCCTTCAACGATCCCGAGATCCGCGCCGCCTGTCTGTTCTCGGCCCAGCCGCTGTTCGAGGAGCTGAAAGCCGCCGGGATCGCCGAAGCACGCATCCTGCCGCTATCGCGCACCCTGGTGGCGTTCCTGCATGGCTTCGTGCTGATGGAGATCGGCAATGCCTTCAATCTTGGCGGCAACATAGATGAGGCGTTCGACTCGAGCCTCGAAACGATTTTGCGGGAAATCGAGTAGGAGCCTTGTCGATCCCAGCGGCGTTCACTCGTCGGTAAGGTGAAAGCGGCCGTTGCCGCTCAACCGAGAAGAGAGACGATGGGCGCGAGCGTACTTTACATGTCGATGTCGGCGGATGGCTTCATCACCGGCCCCAATGTCCGGCCGGATAACGGGCTGGGCGACGAAGGCCAGCATCTGCATGACTGGGTGTTCGGCGATGCCGAAGGCGGGGATTTCGATGCCGCGCTGGCACAGCTGAGGGGCGTCAACCGGCTGATCTGGGACGAGACCATGGCGACCGGCGCCGTCGTTGCGGGACGCCACACGTTCGAGCCGGCCGGCGGCTGGAACGGCGATCACCATGACGGCGTCGAGATCTACATCGTCAGCCGGCATGAGGCGCCCGAGTGGGTGCGCAAGTGGAAGAACGTCCACTATGTCGATGATCTCGGCGTGGCGATGCGCGAGGCCAAGGCGGCGGCGGGAACCCGCAACGTGATGATGCATGGCGGCAGCACGCTGGTACCGATGGCCATCCAGGCAGGGCTGCTCGACGAGCTGATGCTGCACCAGGTGCCGTTCCTGCTCGGTGCAGGGACACGGCTGTTCGACGGGTTGGGATTCGGACTGCGCCAGCTGGAGCGGCTGCGGGTGCTCGAGGGCGCAGGCGTCACGCACCTGCACTACCGAGTGCGGAAGTAAGCGCACATCGTGCGTGCGGCCACCCCCACCCGTGATCCCTCCCCACAAGGGGGAGGGAGACGTCAGAACTGAGACGGTGCAGCTATCGCCTCCCTCCCCCTTGTGGGGAGGGAATGAGGGTGGGGGTGCCCCACGCGGTGAAGTAGCCGTTTATTCCGCTGCCTTGAGATCCAGAAACCCACCCGACTGCCGGGCCCACAGCGTGGCGTAATGGCCGCCCGCGGCCAGCAGTTCGGCGTGGGTGCCCTGCTCGACGATGCGGCCCGCCTCGAGCACGATCAGCCGGTCCATCTCGGCAATGGTCGACAGCCGGTGCGCGATGGCGAGCACAGTCTTGCCCTGCATGAGCGTCTTCAGCTGGCCCTGGATCGCCGCCTCGACTTCGCTGTCGAGCGCCGAGGTCGCTTCGTCGAGCACCAGGATCGGGGCGTTCTTCAGGAGCACCCGGGCAATGGCAACGCGCTGGCGCTGGCCGCCACTGAGCTTGACCCCACGCTCGCCGACAAAGGCGTCGTAGGCAGTACGGCCCTTCTGGTCGATCAGGTGCTCGATGAAATCGTCCGCCTCCGCCGACGCCGCCGCAGCAAACATCTCGTCATCGGTGGCATCGGGGCGACCATAGGTGAGGTTGGCGCGGATCGAGCGGTGCAGGAGCGAGGTATCCTGCGTCACCACGCCGATATTGGCGCGCAGCGACTCCTGGGTGACCTTGGCGATATCCTGCCCGTCGATCGAGATCGTGCCGC
>JAEUMC010000013.1 GCA_016793415.1 Devosia sp.
AGAGGGGCGAGGGGGCGTTGTGGCACGACCGGTGCAAGCCGATCCGCCCCCCGCTTGCCCAACCCCCTGATGTCTGACAGCTTTGCCCCAACGAGAGCGAAGCTCCTGGGGAGGCCATCACCGTGACTGTCACTGTTTCCACCCGTCGCCGGGTCGGGCGTACCGCGCTCGAACTGCCGGTGTTCGGCTTCGGCGCCGCGCATCTGGGCGAGCTTTACGCCAAGGTGGACGAAGCCCAGTCGCAGGCGACCCTCGCGGCGGCCTGGGATGCCGGGGTGCGCTTCTACGACACCGCGCCCTGGTATGGCCGCGGCCTCTCCGAACACCGCCTCGGCGGCTTCCTGCGTACCCGGCCGCGCAACGAGTTCATCGTCAACACCAAGGTCGGCCGCATCCTCCATCGCCCCGATGATCCCTCGACGTTCAGCACCGCCCCCTGGGCCGGCGGCCTGCCCTTCGAGGTGGAGTTCAACTACACCCATGACGGGGTGATGCGGGCTTATGAGCAGGTGCTGCAGCGCCTCGCGCTCAACACCGTGGATTCGCTGGTCATCCACGACCTCGACACCATGTTCCACACCCCGGAACAGGTGAGCGGATACCTGAAGCAGCTGACCGATGGCGGTGGGCTCAAGGCCTTGCAGGAACTCAAGGCCGCCGGCGACATCAAGGCGATCGGCGTCGGCAACAACGTGCCCGGCAATCTCGACGAGATGCTCCGTGCCATCGACGTCGATTTCGCCATCGTCGCCATGCCCTACACCCTGCTCGACCAGGGCGTGCTCGATACCTCGATGCAGCTTTGCCTCGATCGCGGCATCAGCGTCATCATCGGCGCCCCCTTCGCCTCGGGCATCCTGGTCACCGGCTCAGGCGCCGGCGCCATGTACGCCTATGGCAAGGCCTCGCCCGAAGTGCAGGCCAAGGTCCGCGGCATCGAGGCGGTGTGCGCGGCGCACCAGGTCAGCATGCCGGTGGCAGCGCTGCAGTTCCCCCTCGCGCACCCGGCGGTGGTCTCGGTGATCCCTGGGGCAGCGAGGCCGTCGGAAGTGCAGCAGAATGTCGCCGCGCTGGAGGTCCGGATCCCGGCGGCGTTCTGGGCCGACTTGAAGGCCCAAGGATTGCTGGCAGCGAATGCGCCGGTGCCGAACCACTAAAGCCCGCAGTCGGCGCACCCTCTCCCGCCTGCGGGAGAGGGGGGACCAGCCGAAAGGCTGGTGGGAGAGGGGGGCCACAAACTCTGGCCTCTGCCCCCATCCGCCCCCGTCGGTGCGTGGGGCGTTGCCGACTGCAACAACGGGGGCGTCAGCCTGCCTTCAGAGCGTGGGGCACCCCTCCCACCGCCTGACGGCGGCACCCTCCCCCGCAAGCGGGAGAGGGACACCGACTGCGCTATCCAGCTCTAATCCAACTCCCGCACCCTGAGCGCCAGATACGGCCGGCTTGGCAGTTCCACCCCGAACGCCGCATCCGGTTTGCCGCCGCGCACGACTTCGCCATGCCGGGTCGGGTGCGGCACCAGTGCGGCGATCCGTTTGGCCGGCGTCACCGTCATCGCCCAGGTGTCGATCAGGTCGACCTGGTAATTGCCGTCCACCTTGGGCAGCCCGGTGGTCCACTGGTTGGGCTGGTGCTCGCCGAAATAGATGTAGCTGACCTTGCCGTCGCGCGCCCCGGAAATGCGGCTCCACGGCCAGGCGGCGTTGTGCCCCATCGGCGTCAGCCCGTCCCTGGCATCTTCCTCGATGATCGCTCGCAA
>JAEUMC010000019.1 GCA_016793415.1 Devosia sp.
GAGCTTCTTTGCGCCCTATTTTTTACCACCACCCGGCTTATCTCCCGACCCGTACTACCTTTGCATCAGACACGATGAGTGCTTTCAGCGGCAAGAGACGGTTCATGGCGGTCTCACGTTTGGCCAGCCATATTGGCAGGCTACCGCCTTCATCGGAAATGATGAATACACCGGCAACTGTATCGGTCTACATCCGCCAGCCGGAGGTCGAGCGAAGGCCTATTTTGCCATCCCCGCCGGTGCTCGCTGGTTCCGCTCAATTGTTGGCCTTGCACGCCAAGACACAACGCAGGGTAACGGCAATGCCGTTGTCGCCGTTGACGTAGATGGCCAGCGCCAATGGACGGAGCGCATAGCTGGGAGTACCAGGGCCGGAATTCACGTCAATACGGGCAACATAGGTATCCCCGAAGGGGCGAAGTTGCTTACCCTCATATCCGATGCTGATGGTGATAACTGGAACGACCACGTTCTTTGGGCGCGTCCAGCATTTTCTGCCCAACCTATTGTCTAGGATCTGGGGCGTTGCATACGTTGGCACGTATGCAACGCCCCTCCCCGGCCCTCCTCATCAAGCACTTGCCCGGCGGCATTGTCTTGCCGAGGTTAACAGCGCCATTGAAGCCTGCGACAGACCACATGAGCTGCGTGCCGGCCGGCACCGAGCTGCTCAACACGCTGAGCGGCAACCTGGTGGGCGAGGTATCGCGCGTCCTTGCCACGGCCAACACCCCGGTCAGCAACCGGTTGGCGCAGCTGTTCGGCAGCATGGTCGCCGACGGCATGGCTGCCCCGACCAGCCCGGAGGCAAAGCCGTGAGCACAGCAGGGCGTATCATGCGCAAGCTGGCGCAGAACAACCGACTGGCCAACCACCGGCTGCTGACCGCCTGCCTCAAGCTGCAGCCCGGCGAGTTCGAAGCGGCGCGGACGAGCTTCTTTCCCTCGCTGAAAATGACGCTCAACCACATCCTCACCGTCGACTGGTTCTATGTCGATGCGCTGGAAGGCGGCACGCTCGGCCCGAAAGCCTGGGATCCGGAAGAGCCGTTCGACGCCCTCGCCCCACTGGCAGAGGCGCAGTTCGCGGTCGACCAGCGCCTCCTCGCCTTCTGCACCGACCTGACCGATGCGCGGCTTGCCGCCGAGACCCGGGTGCACCGCACCGGCCGCATCCAGGTGGAGCGGACCGACGACCTGCTGCTGCATCTGTTCATGCACCAGACCCACCATCGCGGACAGGTGCATGCCATGCTCGCCGGCAGCTCGGTGCCACCGCCGCAGCTCGACGAGTTCCTCACCGCCAGCGATTTTCGCGACCGGGCCCGTGACATGGCGGAGCTCGGGTGGAGCGAAGCGGAACTCGGGGCATTGTGATGGCACGACAGCACGGCGAACTGGTGCAGTGGAACGATGAACGTGGCTTCGGCTTCATCGCCGGCGACGACGGCGAGCGCAGCTTCGTCCACATCAGCGATATCGGCCGGATCGCCACGCGCCCCCGCGCCGGCGACCGCGTGTCGTTCACACTGGGGCGCGGTTCCGACGGGCGGCCAGCGGCCAAAGAGGTGAGGATCGCCGGAGCCAACCCGCTCAACCTGGAGGCGCGGCGCCGGGGCGCCCCGGCGCCCGCCGCACCGGGCATCGGGGGGCGATGGGTAACTGCCGGCTTCATCGTATTGCTCGCCCTCGTCGACTGGCTGGTTGGTCGAGCGCCGGTCTGGCTGCCGGTCGTCTACCTGGTGCTCGGGCTCGTCAGCATCGCGGTCTACTGGTTCGACAAGCGGGCGGCCGAAGCGGATCGCTGGCGGGTCAGCGAGAAGAGTCTTCACCTCATCGACGCGATCGGGGGCATCGCCGGCGGGCTGCTCGCACAGCAGCTGCTCCGCCACAAGACCAGCAAGCAGAGCTTCATCGTCGTAACCGTGCTGATCGCCGTCGCGCACGTTGCGGTGCTGGCGAGCCTCGGCCTTGGGCTTTGGGAGCTGCGCTAGACGCGAGCATTGACGTCATGCCGTGCGGCGATTACTAAAGTCATAGCTTAAGTGAGTTCCGGCCATGGACGATGTGACGCCTGTGCACGACCACCGCTTCGACATCGTCACCAGCCGGGTGCTCAACGCCCCGCCGGCAGTGGTGTTTGCCGCCTTTGCCGATCCGGCGGTACTATCGACCTGGTGGGGACCGAAGGGGTTCCGCGACACCATCCATGTCTTTGATTTCCGCGTCGGCGGCAGCTGGCGGCACACGCTGCATAACCCCGACGGTCGTGACCATGACAACGAAGCGCGCTTCACGCTGATCGAGCCCGATGCGCGGGTCGAGTACGACCACAACTCGGGCAAGCACTTTACCCTGAGCTTCAGGCCGGCGCCTGGTGGCAAGACGCTGTTCTCGCTGGGGATGACGTTCGAGAGCGCCGAGGCGCAGCGCGCCGCACGGGAGCTGGTCAGCCGCGCGAACGACGAAAACATCGACCGCCTGGCGGCGGTGCTCAGGCAGTAGGGGGCGGGCCCTCGGGGCCCGCCCCGCCCACTCAGATCAGCTTGCCGAAGAAGCTCCTGATATCCTCGACCAGCAGGTCGGGCGCGTCGGTGGCGGCGAAGTGGCCGCCCGAGGGCATCTCGGTCCAGTGCACGATGTTGTTGGCGCGCTCGGCAAAGCTCTTCACCGAGCGGAAGTCCCACGGGAACACCGCGACCCCGGTGGGAGTGTCGTTGCGCGCCTCGCGATAGCCCGAACCGGAGCGGACATCCTCGAGATAGATATTGCCGGCCGAGCCACCAGACGCGGTGAACCAGTAGATCGAGACGTGCGCCAGATAGCGGTCGCGATCGACATAGTTCACGCCTTCGCCCTCAAAGCCGAAGAACAGCTCGGTGTTCCAGGCGAGCTGGCCGACGGGCGAGTCGACGAGGCCATAAGCGAGCGTACCGGGGCGCTTGGACTGGATGTCCTGGTAGCCGTTGTACTTGGAGAATTTGTCGAGGTTGGCGAAGCCTTCCTTTTCGAACGGGGTGAGCTTGTCCATCTCGCCCGGCGCACCGGTCGGGAAGGCGAAGATCTGCTGCAGGTGGGTGCCGACCAGGCCCTCGGGCGCAAGGATGCCGAGCTCCTTGCCGACCAGCGAGCCGATGTCGCCGCCCTGCGCGCCGTAACGGGCGTAGCCGAGCCGCTGCATCAGCGTATCCCAAGTCCTGGCGACCCTGGCGGTGTCCCAGCCCGGCTCGGCGAGCGGCGTCGACCAGCCGTAGCCGGGGAGCGAGGGGATGACGAGGTCGAAGGCCAAGGCCGGATCGAGCCCATGCGCCCGCGGGTCGCTCAGCGGCCCGATCACCTCGAAGAACTCGAGGACACTGGAAGGCCAGCCATGGGTGAGGATCAGCGGGAAGGCGTTGGGCTCCTTCGACTTGATGTGGAGGAAGTGGATGGTCTGCCCGTCGATCTCGGTGACGAACTGCGGGTAGCTGTTGAGCCGGGCTTCCCAGGTCCGCCAGTCGAACTCGTTGAGCCACTGGTCGGCCAGCTCCTTGATGAACGGCACGGGCTGGCCGCGGCTCCAGTCGGTGGTCGTCGCGTGCGGCCAGCGCGCCATGGTCAGGCGCTCCTTCAGATCGGCGATGTCGTCGTCGGAAACCTGGACCTTGAACGGAGTGATGCTCATTTCGTC
>JAEUMC010000073.1 GCA_016793415.1 Devosia sp.
CTCCGCAGGCCGGGATCGTGCACGAGTCGATCGTCCGCACGGTGGGCGGCGTGGTGGCGGCCGGCGAGACGCTGATGCAGGTGGTGCCGCATACCGACCGGCTGGCGCTCGAGGCGCGCGTCTCGCCGCTCGACGTCGACAAGCTGACGGTCGGCCAGGCCGCCTCGGTACGGCTCACCGGGCTCGACGCACGCACCACGCCCGAGCTGGTGGCCGCGGTCGATTCCATCTCGCCGGATCTGTCGCGCGATCCGGCAACCGGCGTCGCCTATTTCTCGATCCGCATGAAGCTCGCTGAAACCGAACTCGCCCGCCTGCCCCACGGCCAGCACGTCACCGCCGGCATGCCGGCCGAAGCCTTCCTCCGCACCGCGGATCGGACGGTGCTGTCGTATCTGCTGGGGCCGTTGGCGGCGCAGTTGAGCCACGCGTTTCGGGAGGATTAGTGCCCGCAACTGACGGCGCTCTACCTTGCCCACCGGCGTCATCCCCGCGAAGGAGGGGACCCAGTGGGATCTTTCAGCGCCAGCAGGTGTTGCTGCATCCCACTAGGTTCCCGCCTTCGCGGGAATGACGTTGGTGGGTGGGGCTATCACAGCGAGGACAGCCACCCGCAACCCCTTGCCCTAAGCCCTTTGGCTGGTTTACCCCGTGCAACTGACATGTCAGTGTCCGCCGCCGTTGGGCCCAGGGAGTTTGCACATAGATGAGCGCCACCAGTTTCAAGCAGCGCAAGGTTGGTCGGACCGATCTCGAGTTGACCGAGCTCGGCCTCGGCGGCGCGACGCTCGCCGGCATCTTCACCGAGGTGCCCGATGAGCAGGCCCGCGCCACTGTCGGCGCCGCTCTCGATGCCGGCATCCGTTACTTCGACACCGCTCCCCAGTACGGCTACGGCCGCTCCGAGCACCTGATGGGCGATAGCCTGCGCTTCCGCACCGCCGGCGTCGCCGTCTCCACCAAGGTCGGCCGCCTGCTGCGTCCGGTGCAGTCGGAAGCCGAACGCGACTACCCGCACAACTGGGTCAAGCCGCTGCCGTTCGAGCAGGTCTACGATTACAGCTACTGGGGGGTGATGCGCTCCTATGAAGCGAGCCTCGCCCGCCTCGGCCTCAGCAAGGTCGACATCCTCTACGTGCACGATATCGGTCTCGCCACCCACAGTGCCGAGCAGAACCCGATCTACTGGAAGCAGCTGGCCGAAGACGGCGGCTACAAGGCGCTGAAAGAGCTGAAGGCCACCGGCAAGATCTCGGCCATCGGGCTCGGCGTCAACGAGTGGGAAGTGCTGATGGATGCCTTCGCGCTCGGTGATTGGGATGTGTTCCTGCTCGCCGGCCGCTACACCCTGCTCGAACAGACCTCGCTCAGCCCGTTCCTCACCACCTGCCTCGAACGTGGCGCCTCGGTGGTCTGCGGCGGTCCGTTTAACGGCGGCGCGCTGATGGGCACCGGCACCTGGAACTATGCCAAGGCGCCCGAGCACATCGTCAAGCGCGTCGCCGATCTCGAAGCGCTGTGCAAGGAATTCGGCGTGCCGCTCGGCGCCGCCGCCCTGCAGTTCCCGCTGGCGCACCAGGCGATCTGCAACATCCTCCCCGGCCCCAAGTCGCCGGCCGAACTCAACGGCATTCTGGACTGGTGGAACGTCAAGGTACCGGACGCCCTGTGGGACGCCCTGGCGGATCGGAAGCTCGTGGAAAAAGGCACGCCGCTGCCGAACGGGCGGGTAGCGTAAGGTCCACAGGTTCCGCTCCACCTTCTCCCCTTGAGGTCAGCGGACGGGGGTAAAGCCCTCGTCGCGAGGTGCCCGAAGAGCGGATGAGGGGTAGGCGCAGCAAGGCGTAGCGCGCTACGAACGGAGCGAGGAGCGATACTTCCCCTCACCCGTCTCGGCTGCGCCAAG
>JAEUMC010000084.1 GCA_016793415.1 Devosia sp.
GCAGCACGGGCGGAGAATACCACAGGAAGCCCACCGCCATGCGGATGATGGCCGCGACGATCACCGCCAGCCAGTTGATTGGAATCTGCTGCATCTTCGGTCCCCCGGAGCGCCCCTCGCGCTCGGGATAAATTCTACCGCCGAAGCAAACTGCGCCGCAATCGAGGCGGAACCCCTATGCCGTCAAAGCGATTGCCTTTCCGGCGGCCCCTCGCGACACTGCAGGATACGAAACGGCGGAGACTTCGATGACGGATTGGTGGCGCGGCGCGGTGATCTATCAGGTCTATCCGCGCTCGTTTCAGGACAGCAATGGCGATGGCATCGGCGACCTGCCCGGCATCATGCGCCGGCTCGATCACATCGCCAGCCTCGGCGTCGATTGCATCTGGCTGAGCCCAATCAACCAGTCCCCGCAGAAGGACATGGGCTACGACGTTTCCGACTACAAGGAAGTCGACCGGCTGTTCGGCAGCCTCGAGGATTTCGACCAGTTGATCGAGCGGGCCCATGCGCTCGGCCTCAAGGTGATCATCGACCAGGTGCTTTCGCACTCCTCGGACATGCATCCATGGTTCCGCGAGAGCCGGCTCAACCGCACCAATGCCAAGGCCGACTGGTACGTCTGGGCCGACCCCAAGCGCGACGGCTCGCCGCCCAATAACTGGCCCAGCGTGTTTGGCGGCCGCGCCTGGGAATGGAACCCCAGCCGTGGCCAGTATTACTTCCACAATTTCCTGATCGAGCAGCCCGACCTGAATTTCCATAACCCGGAGGTGCAGGATGCGGTACTCGACGTGATGCGCTTCTGGCTGGAGCGCGGCGTCGACGGCTTCCGGCTGGACACCGTCAACTACTACTTCCACGACCGGCAGTTGCGCAGCAACCCGCCCGCCCGTAGGCCGAAACACCTGCCTTATGCCGTGAACCCCTACGACATGCAGGACCACAAGTTCGGCAAGAGCCAGCCCGAGAATGTCGGCTTCCTCAAGCGGGTGCGCAAGCTCCTCGACCAGTATCCCGGCACCACGACGGTCGGCGAGGTCGGCGACAGCCATCGCGGCCTGCAGCTGATGGAGGAGTACACCTCCGGCGGCGACAAGCTGCACATGGCCTACACTTTCGACATGCTCGGCCCGGAATTCACCGCCGAGCACTTCCGCACCAGGATGGCGAAGTTCTTCCATGGCGCGCCCAACGGCTGGCCGTGCTGGAGCTTTTCCAACCACGACGTCAATCGCCACATGACCCGCTGGGCGCCGTATTCAAGGAACTCGGCAGACCTCGCCCGCCAGGCGGCCGCGATGTTGCTGAGCTTCAAGGGCTCGGTCTGCCTCTACCAGGGCGAAGAGCTCGGCCTGCCGGAGGCCGACATTCTGTTCGAGGAGTTGACCGACCCGCCGGGCATCCGCTTCTGGCCTGAATACAAGGGCCGCGACGGCGCCCGCACTCCGATGCCGTGGGAGGAGGGCGAGGCGCCCAACGGCTTCTCCAGCGTCAAGCCATGGCTGCCGGTGAAGCCCAATCACTCGGCGCTCAACGTCGCCGCGCAGAACGCCGACCCCGATTCGACGCTCAACTTCTATCGCCAGGCGCTGGCATTCCGTCGCGCCCACCCGGTCTTTGCATCGGGCGACATCGAGTTCCTCAAGGTCGCCGAACCCCTGCTGGCCTTCCGCCGCACCGGCAAGGACGGCGCCATCACCTGCCTGTTCAATCTATCGGCCGACTCCATCACCGTAACGCTCTCCGGAGACGAGGGGGTGGAGCCGCTGGAACTGTCGAACGGCGCGGAACGGCGGAAGAACAAGCTCAAGCTCGAAGCCAACGGTTTCGTTTTCTTCGGAACGGGGGAGATAAACGTAGCATTCGGCGGGCGGCGAAGGCGATCATAGTTACCGACCTGTAAATGCACACAATTCTATCGTTGTTGCTGCGCTGCTACAGACTTCCGCCCAGAATTGGCTAGGATGTCGCCATCAAATTTCTCGCTTGGGTGCAAGATGCTATCTCGTATTGCGTTGGGCGCTGCGGTCGCCTTGCTGTCGACTTCCGCCATGGCAGCGGACCTCATCATCGATGAGCCCGCCGCCGTTATCCCCACCTCCGCCTTTGATTGGTCGGGCTTCTACGTCGGTGCTTACGCCGGCGGGGCCAGCGGCAGTGTGCTGGTCGACCCGTTGGACGCGCCCGATGAATCGACCGCAACTGGTTGGCTGCTGGGCGTGCAGGCCGGCGCGAACGCGCAGTTCGACACGTTCGTGCTCGGTGTCGAGGGTGACGTTGCCTGGTCCAACATCACCAATGAAGACGACGTGACCTGCGGTGCGCTTTGCGGTCTTGTCGATGTGAACTGGATTGCCAGCCTGCGCGGTCGCGCTGGTGTCGCTTTCGATCAGGTGCTGCTGTTTGCCACGGCCGGTGTTGCCGGCGCCGGCGTTGATTACACCGACCTCGACGTTGGCCCGACGCCGACGCTGAGCGACACCCACTTCGGCTGGACCGCCGGTTTCGGTGTTGAAGTCGCAGTGACCGAGAACATCTCTGCCAAGGCCGAG
Source organism: Devosia sp. (assembly GCA_016793415.1). Lineage (GTDB taxonomy): Bacteria > Pseudomonadota > Alphaproteobacteria > Rhizobiales > Devosiaceae > Devosia_A. The sequence goes on from JAEUMC010000084.1 coordinate 2,559, forward strand.
TACGCCTATTACGACTTCGGTGAAGTCACGTACAACATCGGCACCCCCGACGACGTGTCCTTCAACCTGCACACCGTCAAGGCCGGCCTGAACTTCCACTTCTGAGGCCCGGCCGCCACAAATTGCGAAGCCCCGTCTGCGACCGCAGGCGGGGCTTTGTGTTCGCCGGGTGAGGGCTCGTCAGTCCACCTGTTCCCAGGTATCGGGATCATAGTAGTCGCTGTGCCAGGTACCGTCCGGATACTGCACGAAGGCCTCGATGCAGCCATCCGAAGCGCGGCTGACCGAGCGGGCTTCGACACCGCGCTTGCGCAGTTCCATCTTGACGATGTCCTGGTCGAAGCTGTCGCCGTCGCCACCCTTCTTGCCGCCGATCGAAACGCCGAACTCCACCGTCAGCCCCGGGCGGGTGCCGTTCATGTCACAGTTCTCGCGCGCCATCGCCGGGCTGGCGGCGAACAGGGTGGCGGCAACGGCGGCAAGTGCGAGCGGACGCAGCATCTGAATCTCCATGAACCGGGAGGCATGTGCCGGAGGATTTGGGCAGGCTTGCGACCTAAGGCAAGTCCTTGTCGCGAATAAGCATCGCGACGACTGGAATGGCAAACGTCAGCATCAGCAGGCGGCTCACATGGTGCGCCGCGATGAAGGCGGTGTCGAACCCCAGCGCGATGCCGAGCGCGCCCATTCCCTCGAGTGCTCCGGGCGACAATCCGAGCCAGATCTGCCCGAACGGCATGTCGACGAATGGTGCCACCGCGAGGGTCACCACCGTGGCGATCGCGACGGTCAGCGCCGTCCCGGCCAGTCCGCCGATCGCCGCCTGCTTGAATTCGGCGCGGGTAATGCCGTTGAAGCGCGAGCCGATCAGTGCCCCGATCAGGATGAATGTTGCGACCAGCAGCGGCTGCGGCATGGCCCCCTCGAACAGTCCGGCGAACTTGGCAGTGATCGCGACCGCCATGGCCCCGAGCACATAACCGGCCGGCGCCCGCAGCTTGGTCAGGATGAAGCCGGCGACGGCGCAGGCGAGAGCCACCGGCAGCAGCGTTTCGATCGCCATCGGCGCTTGTACCGGTGCGCCTTCATAGTGCCCGATCGGCAGGAACAGCGCCCCGATCGGCACGCAGATCGTGAGGATCAGGATACGGATCACCTGGATGATGATGATCTGCCGCGTATCTCCGACGCCCGCCGCCGCGATCGACATCACGAAGCTGAGGTGCCCGGGGAACGAGCTGAGATAGGCCGTGCCGCGGTCGAGGCCGAACAGCTTTCGCAGCAGGAAGCCGGTGAGCGTGATGATCAGGATCAGCTCCACCGCCAGTGCCGCCAGTGTCACCGGCCACTGCACCATCAGGGTGAGCGAGTCCCGCGCCACCGCCGCGCCCATCGACAGCCCGGTCATCACGAACGTTGCGTCGCGCAGCCAGGTGGGCAGCATCACCTTGACGCCCATCAGCGCCGCGATGGCCACCGCCAATGCCCCGCCCATCAGCCACGCGGCCGGCAGGTTGACCAGCGCCGCCAGGCAGCCGCCAGCCGCCGAGATCAGCAATGTGACGAGCGTCCGGCGGACGATGGTGCCGGCGGGAAGGGGGGCGGTCATAGGGCGGAACGAGTCGAGTTGGCTAGGACGCTAACTATCGACGAGTTTGCCGGGTGGGGGAAGCGGGCCGTTGGGCGAATACGATGTGCGCCAAGCGCACCAGCTACCGCCCCGAAGTGCCCTCGACCAGCTTCACGAAGAAGCTCACCCCGACCGGGATGATCTCGTCGTTGAAGTTATAGGTGTCCGAATGCAGCTCGGAACTCGGGCCGTTGCCGAGGAATACGTAC
>JAEUMC010000125.1 GCA_016793415.1 Devosia sp.
GAGGCGCCTGACCTCGGCCCAGGGCCAGGTGGCGTAGGGCTGCGTCCCCCACCACTCGTGCACGCCGACCGGCGCGACGCCAAGGGCATAGAGGAAGTCCTGGTCGTTATAGCCAAGCGAGACGATGCGCAGCGGCGGCGCGGCAATAGTGGTCTCGCCGAGGTTGTGCTTGACGGTGACCGGGAAGCCGGCGGCGGTGGCCAGGGTGGCGATCAGGCTGCAGGCAGCGGCGATGAGGACGGTGAGAGCGCGCATCGATCCAAAAACATGACTATTGTTATCATGAATTCGATAGCGCGCGGGCTGGTGTTTGGCAACGGCCGACCCGCGTAACGGATGTCATCCCTGGCGCGTTCGGCAAGGGCCCCAAACTCGGTGGGTCTCGATCGGTTGGGGCATCGACTTGTCTCAAGAAGCAAAGGCCCGAGCAGCGCCCGGGCCTTCTCTATTCCTGGTACGACAGGCCTCAGCGCAGCAGCGCGCGGGCCTCGTCGATGCCGAGCGCAGCGGGGCGCTCGCAGGTGGTCTGCAGGGTGATCACCTGGCCGGTCTCGCCGGCGCGGAGGATCGAGGTCATGACGTCGACGGCGTGCAGGGCCACGTCGAGATCGCAACGCGCCTTCTTGCCGGTCTCGATCGAGTCCATCATGTCGGCGAGGCCGGCATTGCGGTAGTTGGCCCGCGGGTTGGGCTTGTCCAGATCCTGGTTGGCCTTGCCGAACGGATGATCCCAGGGGGTCACCTTCTCCTTGTCGCCGGCGCGGTTGGTTATGGTCACGTCGCCGTTGAAGAAGTTCGGATCAGGCACATAGACCGAACCTTCGGTGCCGTAGAGCTCGATATTGTGGTGGCCGTGGCTGGAGACGTCCCAACTGGCGCCCAGGGTGATGATGGCGCCCGAATGGAATTCGAGGATGGCGTGGATCGTGGTGGGCGTGCCGACCTTGATGAAGGTGCCCTTGAACGGGCCTTCGGCAGTCACCTCACGCTCGGCGCGAGCCGAACCGGTGAAGGCGGTGACGCGCTTGATCGGGCCGACGAGGCTGATCAGGTCGGTGATGTAGTACGGACCGAGATCGAGGATCGGACCACCGCCGGGCTGGAAGAAGAAGTCCGGATTGGGATGCCAGTGCTCCATGCCGCGGCTCAGCACGTGCATGGTGCCCGAGGCGATCTTGCCGACCTTGCCCGAGTCGATGATGGCGCGAGCCTGCTGGTGGGCGCCGCCGAGGAAGGTGTCCGGAGCGGAGCCGACCTTGAGCTTGTGCTCGTCGGCCAGCGCCTTGAGCTGGATGCCCTCTTCGACGCTGAGCACGAACGGCTTCTCGGAATAGGCATGCTTGCCGGCCGAAAGGAGGACCTTCGAAATCGAGAAATGCGTCGAGGGGATCGTGAGGTTCACGATCACGTCGATCTCCGAGTTCTTCAGGAGCTCATCGGGGGTCTGCGCCGCGACATTGTACTCCCCTGCCCGCTTCTTTGCGGCTTCTGGGAGGATGTCGGCGATGGCGCGGACTTCGAGGTTCCTGAACAGCGGCGCGAGACGCAGGTAGGCGGCCGAGATATTGCCGGCACCCATGATGCCGACGCCATAGGTCTTTGCCATTGTCTTAGGCTCCGAGGGTCTTGATGAAGGCGATCGAGCGCGAGGCGAAGCGGTCGATATCGTTCGGGTTGTCGTGTTCGGCGACGAAGTACTTCGCCTTCGTCTGGTTCCGCACGATCGGCCACAACGTCTTCCACGGCACGATGCCCTGGCCGGCATCGGCCCAGCCGTCTTCGTCGGCATTCTGGCCGGCGGGAGCGATGTCCTTGACGTGCACGGCGACGATGCGGTCGCCGAACTTGGGCAGCCAGGTGGCCGGGTCGGCCTTGCCGCGGACGATCCAGGCGACGTCGGCTTCGACGTTCACTGCCGGAGCCGCTTCAAGCAGCCAGTCCATGGCATACTTGCCGTCGTACTCGACGAACTCGAACTCGTGGTTATGGTAGCCGAAGGTGAGGCCGGCATCCTGGAACGGCTTGCCGATCTTCTGCAGCCGGTCGGCGAACTTCTTCCAGCCATCGGCCGAAGTCGGGCGATCGGCGGGTGCGAGCCAGGGGCAGACGACGACCTTGATGCCGAGCGTTTCGGCGAGCTTGAGGGTCTTTGACGTATCCTCGAGATCGCCAAGGCTCACATGCGCGGTCGGCATGGTGAGGCCGTTGGCATCGAGCTGCGCCTTCAGCGCCATGGGGTCGGTATAGAGCGAGCCGTACCCCTCGACATGGGTGTAGCCGAGCGCGGCCACCTTCTTGAGCACATCCGCCAGCGGGTAATTGCGGGCGCTGAACAGCTGAAAACCGATATCCATTATGAGGCCTCTTTCACTTCCAGGCGGTGACGGCGGCGATCGAACGGGATGCGAAGCGGTCGACGTCGGCGGGGTTGTCGTGTTCCATCACCCAGTAGCGGGCGTTGGTGTGGGCTTTGACGGCGTCCGAGAGCGCCTGCCAGTCGAGCGTGCCGTGGCCGACATCGGCCCAGCCGTCTTCGTTGGCGTTCTGCCCTGCTGGCGCAATGTCCTTGACGTGCACGGCATTGATGCGGCGGCCGTGCTTCTTGATCCACTCGATCGGATCGTGGCCGCCCTTCACCACCCAGGCGACGTCCATCTCCCAATCATTGTTGGGCGCGGTGTCGAGGATGATATCCATCGGCAGCTTGCCGGTGGCGGTGGGGCGAAACTCGAAATCGTGGTTGTGCCAGCCAAAGCCGAAGCCACGCTTGCGGAACGCTTCGCCGAGCTTGGCGAGGGTCTCGCCCAGCTCGATCCATTTGCTGTCGCCCTGGCCTGCCTCACGCTCCTCCTTGGGGATCGCCGGGCAGTAGAGGAACTTCATGCCGAGCGTCTCGGCAGTCTTCAGCGCGGCGTCGGTGTCCTTGAGCTGCGCCAGGCCGAAATGGCCGGTGGGCATGGTGAGGCCGTGCTGCTTCAGCGCAGCGGCGAGGCTGTCGGCCTCGGCATAGAGCCCGCCAAAACCTTCGACCTGCTTGTAGCCGAGCTTGGCGAGGCGCCCGAGCACGCCGTCCAGCGGCGGGAAGTTGCGGGCGCTATAGAGCTGAAAAGAAAAGTCCAACAGGTATCTCCTCCAGTAAAGCCACCGCCCCGGTCGTTGCCGGGGCGGCGCAGTGCTGCTTTTCGGTGGGCTCGTAGCACCCCGGGCCGAACGCTGCTACGCGCCCGGTAAGGTGGATGAGCCGAAAGGTCAGATGCGGTTGCCGCTCGCGGCGTTGAAGACCGAACCACGCCCCGGATCAAAGCCGATCAGCACCTTCTGGCCGGGCTCGAGGTGCACCTCGGCGGCGGCGCGGAACGTGAGCGACTGGCCGGCGATCTTGGTCCAGGCGACAGTGTCGGCGCCCATCGGCTCGACGATCTCGATCTCGGACTCCATCTGCACCGGCATCTTCTTCGCTTCCTCGCCGACGGCGATGTGCTCGGGGCGGATGCCGAGGATCGAGGCGCCGTTGGTCTGGTTGGCGAACTGGTAGTTGCCCAGCGGAATGTTGGCCTGGCCATCGACGCTGAGCGTGGTGCCGCTCAGATCGCCCTTGATGAAGTTCATCGAGGGCGAGCCGATGAAGCCGGCGACGAACAGGTTGACCGGCTTGTTGTAGATGGTGTGCGGATCGGCCAGTTGCTGGATCACGCCATTCTTCATGATGGCGATGCGGTCGGCCAGGGTCATCGCCTCGATCTGGTCGTGCGTGACGTAGATCATGGTGTTCTTGAGCCGGGCATGCAGCCGCTTGATCTCGATGCGCAGGTCGTTGCGGAGCTTGGCGTCGAGGTTGGAAAGCGGCTCGTCGAACAGGAACACATCGACGTCGCGCACCAGGGCCCGGCCGATGGCGACGCGCTGGCGCTGGCCGCCGGAGAGTTCGACCGGCTTGCGCTGCAAGAGCGGCTCGATCTGCAGAATTTCCGAGGCGCGCTTCACGCGGGCTTCGATCTCCGCCTTGGGCATGCGCGCCACGCGCAGGCCGAACGACAGGTTCTTTTCGACCGTCATCTGCGGATAAAGCGCGTAGGACTGGAACACCATGCCGATGCCGCGGTCCTTGGGCTCGTCCCAGGTGACGTTCTTGCCGGAGATGAAGATCTGCCCGTCGGAGACGTCGAGCAGGCCCGCGATGCAGTTCAGAAGCGTGGACTTGCCACAGCCCGAGGGCCCGAGCAGCACGATGAACTCGCCCTGTGCGACCTCGAGATCGAGAGACTCGAGGACCTTCACATTGCCGAAGTTGAGGCTGAGATCCTTGATGGAAACACTAGTCGTCATGGAGGATTACCCCTTCACCGCACCGGCGGCGATGCCGCGGACGAACCACTTACCCGAGATGAAATAGACCACCAGCGGAACCGCTGCCGTGAGGATGGTTGCAGCCATGTTCACGTTGTATTCGCGGATACCCGTCGTGGTGGTGACGATGTTGTTGAGCTGCACCGTCATCGGCATGTTCTCACGGCCGGCAAACACCGTGCCGAACAGGAAGTCGTTCCAGATGCCGGTGACCTGCAGGATGATGGCGACGATGGTGATCGGCACCGACATCGGCAGCATGATGCGGAAGAAGATGCCCCAGAACCCTGCCCCATCGACGCGGCCGGCCTTGAACAGCTCGATCGGCAGCGAGGCGAAGAAGTTGCGATACAGCAACGTCAGGATCGGCATGCCGAAGATGGTGTGGACGATCACGATGCCGGGGAGCGTCGCGAACAGACCGACCTTGGAGAGCCCGATAATCAGCGGGTAGATCACCACCTGGTAGGGCACGAACGCGCCGAAGACGAGGACACCGAACAGGAATTCCGAGCCCTTGTATTTCCAGAAGCTCAGCGCGTAGCCGTTGATCATGGCAATGACGATGGAGACCGGCACCGAGAGCGCGGTGATCTTCACCGAGTTCCAGAAGCCCGGCTTCAGGCCGTTACAGTCGCGGCCGGTGCAGGCGGTATCCCAGGCCTTCAGCCAGGGATCGAAGGTGAGCAGCGCCGGCCAGTTGAACAGGTGCCCCTCGCGGATTTCCGGCATGGTCTTGAGCGAGGTGACGATCATCACCCAGAGCGGCATCAGGAAGAACAGCGCCGACAGGATCAGGAAGGCGTAGACGCCGATCCGGCCGATGGTCAGGCTTTTGGGCTTGGGGCCGCGCGGTCCGGAGAGCGCGCCGGCGGAGAGGCCCGATGAAATGGCTTCGGTGGTCATTATGCCCTGCCCGCCTTGCGATTTGCGTTCCAGCGCAGCAGGTACTGCACGGCGATGAGAACCATGACCGGCACCAGCATCATGGTGGCCGCGGCCATGCCCTGGCCGACGTTCACGCGGTCGGTGATGTGCTGGATGACGTAGACCGCCGGCATCTGGGTGGAGACACCCGGGCCGCCCTGGGTCATAGCGATGACGATGTCGAACACCTTCACCACGCCCGTGCACTGCAGGATGAAGGCCGTGGCGATCGCGCCCTTCATCATCGGCAGGACGATGAACAGATAGGTCTTCCAGGTCGGGATGCCGTCAACCTTGGCGGCCTTCCAGATTTCTGAATCGACGCCGCGCAGGCCCGCCAGCATGATCGCCATGGTAACGCCCACGCCGTTCCACAGCCCGCCGAGCACCAGGCCGTAGAGCGCGGTCTCCTGCTTCACCAGCGGCGCGAACTCGAAGTTCGTCCAGCCAAGCTGGCGTACGGCGGACTGGATGCCGAGGTTGGGATCGAACATCCACTGCCAGACGAGGCCGGTGACGACCAGCGACATGGCGAAGGGATAGAGGAAAATCGAGCGGAACAGATCTTCCTGCTTGATGCGCTGGTCCATGAAGACCGCGAGCAGGTAGCCGAACACCATGCTGACGCCCAGCGACAAGACGCCGAACACGAACAGGTTCTGGACTGAGATGATCCACCGGTCGGTGCGCCACAGGCGCTCGTACTGCTGCAGCCCGATAAAGTTGAAGTTCGGGAACAGCTTGGAATTGGTGAACGACCAGATGATCGAAAAGATGATGCAGATGATGAACACCCCGACCGCCGTGGCGATCATCGGTGTCGTACCCAGGATCGACTGGATGTTGAATTTACGGCGCGTGCGCGGTCTGCGCTCCGCTGCTGTGCCGGCAAAACCAGGCGCCGCTCGTTCGCCCGGTTCGGCGATCTGGGTCATGGCTCACTCCCCGCGTTGTTGAAGCAACCGGCCCCGGATCCCCTGCCCACCCGGATACGCCGAAAAAAGAGCCGGGCGGTGCTTTTGGCACCGCCCGGACATCGTAACACCAAATCAGTCGGCGTTCTGGAGGATCGTCACGTACTGCTCGACGGCAGACTCGACGGTCACGGAGTCGTCGGCCCAGAACTGGGCGACGAGGTCGTTCATCTGACCGGTGGTGTCGTTCGACTGCC
>JAEUMC010000160.1 GCA_016793415.1 Devosia sp.
CGAGGGCCTGCCGATCGCCGCACTGGTCGATTATCTCGCCATCGCCCCCGAGGCCGACCGGGCTCGCGTCGCCGCCGCCCTCGCCAGGGTGGTTCGCCATCTCGCCGGCATCACTGCCGAGGTGGCAAACCCGTTCGCTTATCCGCGCCAGCTGGTGAAACGCAGCGATGGCGAGATCGGCACGCAGTTCTTCTACCCGCACGGCAATGACAGCGGCTACTGGTGGCAGGGCGAGAACGCCCGCCTCGGCAGCCTGGCTTATGCGTTGCGCCGCGCCGTGCCGCATGTCGATGCCGAAGCCGCCGAGCTGGCCCGCATCCAGTCGCAGCGGGCGCTGGACTGGATCCTCGGCCTCAACCCCTATCATGCCTCGATGCTGCAGGGCTTCGGCCGCAACTGGGCGATCTACGGGCCGGCCAAGTTCCCCAACGCCGATGGCGGCATCTGCAACGGCATCACCTCGTCGCTGTCAGACGAGACCGATATCGGCTTCTGCGAAACCGAGGATCCGTTCCAGTCCTGGCGCTGGAGCGAACAGTGGCTCCCGCACGCCGCGTGGTTTCTGCTGGCGATGACGGAGTACTGATCCCGGAGAGCGCGGCGCGCTACTGCGCCGGCACGGCTGCCCGAACCTCCGCCGGTCGCCGGTGCAGCAGGCGCAGCAGCGGCTTTTCGATCCGTTCGTGCACCACCACGCCGATGACCAGCGCCAGTCCGATCGCCACGCTCACCATGCCGAAGTAGCTCAGCGGCCCCTCCGGCAACAGGCGCGTTCCGACCCCCACCACGGCGCCGACCACGAACATGTGCGTCAGGTAGGTCGCGTAGGAAGCGTCACCCTGCTGCTCCAGCCAGGCACTGCGGGGCAGCGCGGCCTCGCGCGCCAGTCCGACCACCAGCAGCGCCACGGCCAGGACGACCAGCGCCACGAAAGCCGGCGCCGTTTCGTAGGGCGTCTGGTCGAGCCCGAAGGCCACGATGGCGCCGACCAGGGCCAACCCCGCCAGTACGGGCAGCGCCGCCTTCGGCAACCGCGCAAAGACGCCCTTGCGGTGCCCCAGGCCCACCCATGCGCCGGCGACGAACGCCAGCACGGCATGATCCATGTAGAAGCCGAGCAACGGATCGGTCGGCTGCAGCACCGCGCCGGCAAGGTAGAGCGCAACGAACCCGACGGTCAGCGCGACGACCCGGCCGGTTGCCGCCAGCCCCGCCAGCACTGCGAAGGCCAGGTAAAAGAAGACCTCGTAGTTCAGCGTCCACCCCAGGCTGAGCAACGGGCTCGTCCCGCCGCGGCCCGGAGCCTCGTGCGGGATGAACAGCATCGACTGCAGGTAGTGCGGGACGGTGAACACCGTGCTCTTGAACAGCGCCGGCAGCAGCAGCGCCAGGAGCGCCGCGAGCGTGGTGAAGATCCAGTATAGCGGCACGATGCGGATGGCGCGGCGCTTCAGGAATTCGAGCGCCGAGAACTGCCCCGAGCCCGAGATCGCCACCATGATGAAGCCGCTGATCACGAAGAACAGGTAGACCCCGAACTCGCCCAGCCGCGCCTGCAGATAGGTCGGCTCGGCCAGCGGATGAGCCGAAGCGTGCGCGACCACCACCAGCAGCGCCGCGAGACCGCGCAGGTATTGCACCGAGTAGAGCTTGCCGGCCATCGGGGTAACCTCTCGTTCACCCTCTGCAATAGCACTCCGGTCGCGTCGCCCAATCCCCCCTCGCAGATAAGGGTTAAGACCGCAGGCGGCACGCCGCGGAACCCAACCGCGACACTATGGATTAGTCGGGGGCCAGGCCTTTCCATTGAACGGCCACGGCGACACACTATGTGCTTGTAGCAGCAGCAAACCGGCCATCTCATGCCCGCTCCCGTCGTCGATGCCAAAGGCGTCAATCTGCACCTCAAGAGCGGCGCCACTTCGCTGCACATCCTCCGTGACGTCGATCTGA
>JAEUMC010000201.1 GCA_016793415.1 Devosia sp.
GATCGTCATCTCGTCGGCCATCGTCGATGCGTTCAAGGCGGAGCTGGCGACGGCGGAAGCCGACGGCGCCGGCCGCACCGCCGCGGCGCTCAACGACCGGCTCGATGAACTCAAGACCGCCGTGAAGGTCGCCGAGGAGAAGGTCGAGGCCTATAAGCGCGACAACAACCTCGCCACCACCTCGGGCGAACTGGTCAACACCCAGACCATGGCGCAGCTCAACCAGCAGGTGGTCGAGGCGCAGTCGCGCGTCATCGCCGCCCAGTCGAGCTACGACGAGCTGGTGGCGGCCGGGCGCAACGCCACCACTGCCGACACGCAGGCTTCGGCGGCGCTGACGACGTTGCGTGCCTCGGCCGGCGCGCTGCGCCAGCAGCTCGATGCGCAGTCGATGGTCTATGGTCCGCGCCACCCCACGATCGTCCGGCTCAATACCGAGCTTGCCGCCGTCCACGCCCAGCTCGAGGCCGAGATCGGCCGTATCGTCGCCGCCGCCAAGGTATCGCTCGAGGAAGCCAAGACGGCCGCTGCGGCGCTCACCGCCAAGGCCGATGAACTCAAGACGAGCGTGTTTTCCGACAACGAGGCGCTGGTGACGCTGCGCGAACTCGAGCGCGACGCCACCTCGAAATCCACCATCTACGAGGCCTTCCTCAGCCGGGCCCGCCAGGTGACCGAGCGCGAACAGCTCGACACCACCAATGTGCGCGTCATCTCCACCGCCGTGCCGCCGGCCGCCCGGTCTTGGCCGCCGCGCACCGTGGTGATGCTGGGGGCAGGGGCGGTGGGCGGGTTCGTCGCCGGCATGCTGCTCGCCGTGCTGGTGGGCATGATCCGCGACATGCGGCAGCCGCCGCGCCGGCGCATCGCTTCGGTCACCGCCTGAGCCGATGCGCAAACGCATCGTCTTCCACGTCCCGAGCCTTCGGGGCGGCGGCGCCGAGCGCGTCTTCGTGCTGATGGCCAACGAGCTGGCGCGGCGCGGCCACGAGGTGACGCTGTTCACCTGGAACGGCGAGGGGCCGAACGCGGCGCTGCGCTCCGATGCGGTGCACCTCGTCGACCTCGGCATTCCGATCCGCGGCGATGGTTTCGGCAAGCCCGCCACCATTGGCGGGCTGTGGCGCAGCGCCGGCTTCTACCGCCGGCTCAAGCCCGACGCAGTGTTCAGCGCGCCGGAATTCGCCAACCTGATCACTGCGCTGGCGCTGACCCTCGGCTTCAGCAAGGCGCAGTTCTTCCCGAGCTTTCACGCCGCCGCCTCGATCCCGTCGGACGACTTCGGCTCGAAGGTCGCGGTGCTGCTCTCGGGGCTGGTCGCCGGGCGCGCCAGCAAGGCCATCGCGGTTTCGGCCGGTGTGGGCCGGGACATCGCGGCGCGCGGCGTGCCGGCCGACAAGGTGGCGGTGATCAACAATCCGCTGCCCCCGGCCATGGGACGGGCGAGCGCCACCTATCGCTGGCAGGCTGAACTTGCCGGGCTCGGCGATGGCCCGGTGCTCGCCACTGCCGGACGGCTGGTCGGGGTAAAGGACCACAAGACCTTGCTGCGCGCCTTTGCGGCGTTGCTGAAGCAGCGTCCGGCCCGCCTGGTGCTGTTCGGCGATGGCCCGCTGCGTGGCGAGCTCGAGGCGGAAAGCCGAATCCTTGGAATCGGTTCGCGGGTATTGTTCGCGGGCTACGTGAACGATCCGGCCGCCTGCTACGCCGCCGCCGACCTGTTCGTCCTCAGCTCGACCAGCGAGGGGTTCGGCAACGTGCTGATCGAGGCCATGGCCGCCGGCGTGCCGGTGGTTTCGACCGATGCCCCGCACGGCCCGCGCGAAATCCTTGCCGACGGCAAATACGGCGCGCTGGTGCCGGTGGGCGATGCGGAGGCGCTGGCGGCGGCGATGGCGGCGATGCTCGATGCGCCCACCGCTGCTGCACTGCTCGAGGGCAGGGCGGCCGATTTCGCGGTCGAGCGGATCGGGGACGCCTACGAGGCGCTGTTGCGGTAGCGGGAACTGGCGCGTCTGGCGTCGCGCTTGCCGTTTCCCGCAGCCGATGGATCGCTCCCGGCCCAGATACGTTCCTCTCCAAAGGAGCGCGACATGTATCAGGACACCGACAAATTCGTTGATCTCAACTTCGAGCAGGAGGTGCGGCAAGCGGCCTATCTGCTGTGGGAGAAGGATGGCCGGCCGTTCGGCAGCGAGAAGCAATACTGGTTCAAAGCGCTCGAGGCGCAACTGGCGGCGCGTGACAAGGCAAACGTGGGCGCCGAGCCTTTGGCGCTAAAGCCGGCCAACGACTAGCGCATGGCCGGTGTCGCCGAGGCGATCTCACCTTGGGCGGCGGGGATCGGCGGGCTCAGGGTTTGCCGCTGTCAGGAGATCATCCCGCCGGCGCAGTCGCCGACTTGATGAGCGCCGACAGCTGACGGCCGAGGGCGCCGCCTTCGAGTTGCTTGCGGTCATAGCCTTCGGCTACCACGGCCTGCTTCAACTGCGACAGCGTGGTGTACTGGCCGGAGCGTGCCAGCTCGAAGGCTCGCTCCAGGGTGGACTTGCCGGCCTGCACTTACCGCCCCCGAGTCGGGGCTCCTGGTCGTGGCTTCGGTGCCGCGATCAGCCCTTCGCGAATGGCCTGCTTTCGTGCGGCCTTGCGGCTGCGGCGCACTGCCTCGGCCTTTTCGCGGACCCGCGCTTCGGACGGCTTTTCGTAATATTTCCGCAGCTTCATCTCGCGGAATACGCCCTCGCGTTGCAGGCGCTTTTTGAGAACGCGAAGGGCTTGGTCGACATTGTTGTCGCGAACCATGACTTGCATGAGCTTCCTAACGTTGTGGTGCACGCCTCGAGAGGCGGCAGTTGGGGACGGGCTTGTCGCCCGATCAAGGGAGGGCGCGCCGGAGCGGGTAGTCCGGGGCATCGTAGAGGGCTCGGATCGCCTTGCCGTCGTAACGCGCCTCGCCCGTTTCAATGGTGAGGGCGAGCAACCGGTCGACCGGAACCTGTTCCACCGCATAGCGCAACGCCTCGGCAACCGAAGCGAACCGCATGTAGCGGCTGGCCCCGCTCAGGCGTGCGGTTCCGGCAGCATAGAGCTCGGCGCTCGTCAGGTAGTCGACCGCCTCGGTCATCGGCGGTTGATCGCCACCGTGAACGCGGGAGCACTGTCCTCATTTTGCGGCTTGGTCTCTTCGCTGGGGAAGAGATCCGCCTCGGCAACCACACGTTCGATCTTCTCGTTCAGCGGTCGGACCCGATAGAGCACCGGTCCGTGGTCATGCGGCAGGCGGAACACCACCTCACACGGACCGGCGGGGCGGGTGTTGGTATGGGGGGACGAGCGCATGTCGAGCACCTGGCCCACGGCGTAGCGATGTGGCATGTCGCGCTTCCTTTGCGGGCTGACCGCGGGCCGAGTACCGATCCCGCGATCTGCCAGGCAGGCTGTTGGAGGTTCGACCGAACGCACGCCGTCAATGGCGTGGCAGTCGACGCACGCGACTAAAGTGCCGAGAGATTGGTCGCCGATACCTTGCCGTCGCGGCCGCTCTCGAGGTCGTAGCTGACCTTCTGGCCTTCACGCAGGCTGGTGAGCCCGGCGCGCTCGACGGCGCTGATATGCACGAAGGCGTCCTTGCTGCCGTCGTCCGGCTGGATGAAGCCGAAGCCCTTGGTGGTGTTAAAGAATTTCACGGTGCCCTGAGTCATCTCGGGCCTTTCCTGAATTGCAGCGATGCAGAGTGCACGCGATCGCTCGTCCCCGAGGGGCGACATGCCAATCGGGCCTAAACGTTCACAATATCAAGGAGGCCAGGGTGTAAACCCGATGGTGTCGCGAGATGTCAGCGAAGCGCTACACACCCTGCGCCCATCCGGTAGCAATAACAAGGTAATTTTGCCTCGAGGCAGAATTTATCGAGATCGATGACGTTAGCTTGTTCGATGCGCCAATGGATTTATCCGCGCTGGCACTGCGCGGTCGAGCGGCGGCTTTTTTCGGGCAGACCATATCAGATCAGTCTGGCGCTGGCCGGAGGCGTGGGGCAGGGGAGGCGCCGGGACACCTGTCCGATTGACACTGGATATTGCAAAGGCCGCTGCCGCTATTGCTAGTATCGGCCGGTGCTTTGGGGGGAATGGCCGTGCAGTTGGTGCCTTGGCTGCTGGTGGTGCTGAACATCACCGGCGTTGCGATCATGGTGAAATATGGCCTGCCCAAGGAGGTGCCGGTGATCGGGCGCGCCGACGCCGATCCGTTGCTCGGTTATCTGGGCCTGCTACTGTTCGGCCTGAGCATCGCCATCCGCGTGGCGCTGACCGTCACGGGGTAGTCGGTCGTCAGGTGAGCCCGGACGCGGTTTCGCGCGTCACCCAGCGGTCGCTGCTCCAGTCGCGCACCGTCACCGAGATCCGGCCGTCGTCGATGTCGATCAGGTTGTAGCCGTTGGGCTCGCCGCGCAGGCGGGTCGAAATGGTCGAAGAGGCCTGCGCCACGAGGATCGGCACATGCGCGGCGCGGCGCAGGCCCTGCGGCGCGCCATGGCCGATAGTACCCGGGTGCTCGTGCTTGCGCACGTAGGAAAGGTGGAAGTGGCCCGACAGCACCAGGCGCACGCCCAGCTCGGCGAAGGTGGCAAGCGCCAGGTCCGCCCGCTTCACCAGCCGCATCGGCTTTTGCGCGGCGGTCTCGGGTTGCATCAGCGGATGGTGCGCCACGACGATCCTCAGCGCATCGGGCGACGCGGCTTCGAAGCGTTGCTTCAACCCGCGCAGCTGCCGGCGGTTGATCGCGCCATGCGCCCAGTTGAGCCCGGGCCGCAGTCGCCGCGACGTCTTGAGCCCGGCAATGGCGACGCCGCTGGTTTCGAGAAAGGGCTCGAGCTCGTGGTTGATGTAGCGCCGGTAGAGTCCATAGGGGTCGAGGAAGCGGCGCATCAGGTTCATCGCCGGCACGTCGTGGTTGCCGGGCACGGCAAACAGCGGGGCGTCGAGCGTATCGAGAAAGGTTCGCGCGGCGCGAAACTCGCGCTCCGAGCCGACCTGAGTGAAATCACCGCTGACTACCACGAGGTCGGGGCGCTGGGCGGCGAGGTCGGCGGCGAGACCGGCCGCGAGCCGCTCGTCATGGTGGCCGAAATGCAGGTCGGAGAGGTGGCAGATGCGCATCGGTCAGTTGGCCTCGAGGTTTGCGTCCATGTCCACGGCCACGGGCGGCGCCAGCACCGACAGGGCGAGCGGCAGGATGCGGAAACGCAGCGGGCTCTCGAGGCTGACGATCTCGCCGTCGACCATGGCGCGGATCAGCCGGCGCCGGGTCCGCACCGTCAGGGCGCGGATGTGCTCCACCTCCAGCACGTCATCGTTGCGCCAGGCGCCCAGCACCATCTCGACAGCAAGCCGCAGCGCATCGCCGAAGCGCAGCTTGCGCAGCAGGTAGAGGCTGAGGCTGCCCTCATCGAGCCGCGGCCGGTGAAACACCTGACCGAAGCCTTCGGCATAGTCGTTATTGGCGATGGCGATCGACTGCACGCGTTCGATCCGCGGCTCGCCGGCGCGTGGCGTGATCTCGACGGCAAAGCGACGGAGCCGTGACAGCCGACGAATGAAATGCCCCAGAAAGCCGATGCGGGCGGCGAGCTCGGCCCGGCCCCGCAGCTTTTCGCGCGCCGCGGCGATGCCGGGCACCGCGCCGATCACCACCTTGTGCAGAAAGGCCTGGCCGTTGACCTCGCCCACGTCGATCCGCCGTGGAGCCATCTGGTCCAGCGCCTCGAACCAGGCTTCGAGCGGGATCGGAATGGCGAGGTCGCGGGCGAGGAGGTTGGCCGTCCCCAATGGCAAGACGGCAAGGGTCCGTCCGGTCTCGATCGCCACCTGCGCCAGGGCCGTCACCGTGCCGTCGCCGCCGGCCGACAGCAGCATTTCGGCTGGACTTTGCCGCGCCGTCTGCAGTCGCTCGGCAAAGGGCCGCCCGGCATCGGCATCGACACTGATCGAGATGCCGCGCTCGGCGAACAGCCCGTGCAACCGCTCGGCCGTGACGCCCATGCGCAGGGCCGTGCCCGAGTTGGGATTGAGCACGATGTGGAACTTTGTCTGCAGCACCCCGAAACCCTTTCCGGGACGCTTCGTCCCGGTCGGTTCAACGGAATCGGCGAGCTCTGGTTCCGGGGCCGCTGACGCCTCCGGCCTCCCGGGCCTCGAGGCCGAACATCCGGCCGGCGTCGCCCCCGGGCCCGGGCGCGGGGGATCACCTCAGTTCGCGGTGGAGATCACACGTCGTCGGGGTTGATGGCAGATTTGGGCGTCGCGAGTTCCTTCAAGGCTGCGCGCTCCTTGCGGATTTCCGACTGCAGCCGGACCAGGCGCTTCATGAAATCCGTCTGCAACTCGCCGGCGAACTCCAACTCGTCGGTCACCTGGCGGCAGATCTGCAACTGCTCGCTGGAAAGCTCGACGAGGCGGTGCATCGATCCGAGGGCTTGCTCGGCGAGCTCGGGGGGAAAAGTCATAGCCTTGAGCATGGGTTCCGGCCGACCAGGGCAAACACAGGGCGCCGTCGACGCTAGTCGAGATCGCTTGAAAGGAGCCTGAGACCCATCTCAGCGAAATTGCAGGGCGGCGGTGGCCGCCGCGAGGAACCGCCTGCGCGGTCAGAGGCCGCGCTCGAACTCGGCCCAGCCAAGCAACTGCTCGGGGCTCGATACCTCGCCCTCGCTCTCGACCGGCGCGCCGCGCCTGGCGCGGGTCAGCTTGGCCTTCCAGGCGGCGCGGCGTCGGTTCTCGGCGGTGGTGATCGCATCGGCTTCGCGCCAGGCTTCGATGGTCTCGCCCTCGAGCAGCTCTTCGACAACGCGCGGATCGAACACGTGGAAGGTGATCTTCCGCGCCCGGCCGCGCAGCCGCACCGTGCGGGTGCCGGCGCTCGGCAGCCGGCCATCCTTGAGCCAGCGGTGCCGTTCGGAGGTCTTGATGGCAAGAATATCTTCGATCTCGCGCGGCAGCACCGGCAGGCTTTCGATGCCGGCGAGCGCGGCCTCCACCTTCGCCGACAATCTGGTGAGTTCCGCCGCCTCCCCCTCGGGGAGACGCAGGGTCAGCTCACGTGCCTTGACCGACAGCAGCTTTCGCGCCGCTACCGGCAGCCGGGCCCGAACCTCGAGGAAGATCCCCTTGGACCGCACCGAGGAACCAAGGGTTGCGGCGTAGGGCAGGGCCCAGTTTGCGGTGATGCCGTCGGCGGGCTCGGCTTTCGGCTTCGGGTGCGTCATGGAGCTCAGATAAGGGTCCGGCGGCCGGCGTCAATGACCATGGGGGTCACGATGTCGCCACTGCTTGCCGGCCCTCGCCTGGAGGTCTGGCGAAACTCCTGCCGGGTGCGCCGCGTAGCTACTGCCGCAGCCGGGCCGCCGCCGGTTGCCGGCGGGGTCGCGCGCGCGTCCACAACTCGCAGCGATCCCGCCGCACCCGAGCCGTCAGAGCACCGTCACCTGAAACAACCGCACCAGGATCCGCTGCTGCCTGAGTTCGGCCTCCAGCGCCTCGCGGTAGTGCCGCCACCAGGCGGTGTCGACATCGGCGACCATCACTTCGAAAATCGCGATGCGATCGTGGATCGGCTCGCCGCCCGACGGCTTCCAGGCGCCCTCGGCCGGCGATTGCAGGAAGGCCGTTACCCCGCCGAAGCGGTCGGTCAGCTCGGCCTTGGTGCGCTCGAACAGCCCGGCAGGAATCGGAGCGCCGTCGGGCATTTCGAGCGGCAGGTAGATCTGGACGACAAACATTGGGGGGACGCTTTGGGCCTCGGTTGCAGCTTGGAGCGCAGCTTGCCAGTCAGCGCGGTGGATCGTCCAGCCCTGGCGCGCCGGGCGAGCTTACGTCTCGCGGCCCGACCACACGGTTTCTTCCACGGTCTCGGGGTTCTGCACGATGACTTCGACGCCCGGGTCGCCGGTCTCGCGGGCCGCCTCGATGGCGGCCGAAACGGCTTGTTCGCGCGTGCTGAACGGGGCGCGGATGCTGCCGCGGTAGGTGTACTGCCAGGCGGCATCGCGGTGATAGACGATGAAGTGGGGGCTGCTCATCTCGGGGGCTCCGCTGCTGCGATCTGACCGACAAATCGCGGGCGGCGGGCTTTGGGTTCACCGGCGCGGCCGGAACTGGAAGTGCCGGTTCTCCAGCTTTTCTGGCAAGCAGTAGCGGAGGAGCCGGCTCCGGCGAGCAACACCCACCAACGGGCCTCGGTCGGAGTAAAAAGCCCTTCCAGCCTATTGCGGCAACCATGGTGCGAGGGCCAAGTTTCCCGTCAAAGCCGGGGGCAAGAGACCCGCCGGCCAATGGAGAAGAAGCCATGAACATCCTCAAATC
>JAEUMC010000213.1 GCA_016793415.1 Devosia sp.
CGAGCAGATACGCCGCCACCGCCTCGCGATCCTCGTCGGTCCAATACGAGGTGCCGTCGGCGATCACTTCGCCCATGGCGCTGCCCAGCTCGTCCAACTCGGGGGTAAACCCATCGCTCAGCGCACTGGCGATCGAGGCGACGTCGTAGCCTTCGTTCCTGAGCCGCTCGGCGGTGAGCGCCGGCGCCTTGCCGCCAATGCCGCCGGCCGGGTTGCCGGTGAGTTCCTTGCCCTTCTCCACCGCGCCGAAGAGGTTCCGCGGCGAGTGGCACATCACGCAGTGCCCCGGCCCCTCGGCCAGGTAGCGCCCGCGGTTCCAGCGTTCCGAATGGCTGGCATCGGCCTGGTAGCGGCGCGGCGTGAAGAACAGGTTCTTCCAACCCGCCACCAGCGGTCGCAGGCCGAAGGGGAAGGCGACCTCATGCGGCCTGGCGGAACTGGGGACCGGCGGCACCTGCTGCAGCGCCGCATAGAGATCGGCGATATCCTGGTCGCTCATCAGGGTGTAGTTCTCATAGGGAAACGCTGGGTAGAGGTGCCCTGCCGGCCCCTCGCCATCGCTGATCGCGCTCGCGAACTGCGCCAGCGTCCAGCCGCCGATCCCGGCCTTGGGGTCCGAGGTGATGTTGGGCGCATAGAACGTGCCGAACGGCGTCGCCAGCCCGGGGCCGCCGCCAAGCTCCGGCACCCCGTTCCGCTTGTCGGTATGGCAGGTGATGCAATCGCCCAACCGCAACAGGTATTGCCCCCGCGCCACGTCGCCGGTGAGCGTCAGGTCGCGCGCCGCGCCCTGCACGGGTTTCAGCATGTAGACAGCGACCCCCACTCCCAGCAGCACCGCCACGAGGAGCATCCAAACCCAGTGACGCATTTGAGCGTCTTCCTCCAGCTCGCGAGCTCGATGGCACCGTGGCGATCGGCCCGCTCGCCCCCGGGCGGCACCTGACCAGCGCCGCCAATCAACAGCAACTGACGAGCCTGTGAGGTCGCGGAATCAGCTAGCCTCGCTCCGGGCCGCGAGGGGACGGCCTCGACCATGGCGCAAATCATCGAGGCGCGAGCCGTTTCCAAGCGGTTCCGGCAGCACCGCCGGTTCCCCGGCTTCTTCGGCGCGCTGAAGACGCTGGTCACATCAGAATACACCGAGGTCGAGGCGGTCACCGATGTGAGCTTTGCCATCGCCCCGGGCGAAGCCGTGGGCTATCTCGGCCCCAACGGCGCCGGCAAATCGACGATGATCAAGATGATGACCGGCATCCTGGTGCCGTCGGCCGGCGAGATCAGCGTGCTCGGCCGTGCGCCGCATCGTGAGCGGCAGGCCAACGCGCGTGAGATCGGCGTCGTCTTTGGCCAGCGCAGCCAGCTCTGGTGGGATCTGCCGGTGCGCGACTCGTTCGAACTGCACCGCGAGATCTACGGCATTGCTCGCCCCCGCTTCGATGAGAATCTCAAATCGCTCAGCCGCCTGCTCGAGCTCGAACCCTTTCTCGAGCGCGCCGTGCGCCAGTTGAGCCTCGGTCAGCGCATGCGCGCCGAGATCGTGATGGCGCTGCTGCACGACCCGAAGATCCTATTCCTCGATGAGCCGACGATCGGCCTCGACGTCGTCGCCAAGGATGCGGTGCGCAAGTTCCTGTCACAGGTCAATCGCGAGCGCGGCACCACCATCATCCTCACCACCCACGACCTGCAGGATATCGAGGAGATCTGCCCGCGGCTGATCATGGTCGACCACAGCCGGCTGATCTTCGATGGCGAGACGGCCAAGCTCCGCACGGCCCTCGGCTCGGCCCGCCGGCTGATGCTGGAATTCGCCGCCGACCCCGGCCGGCTCGAACTGCAATCGGCGCGTCTCACCGCCGACGATGGCTTGCGCAAGCACTACCTGTTGGAGCGCGACGAGGTCTCGCTGGTGCAGGTGCTCGACGAGATCGGCGATACCACCCAGCTCAAGGACATCTCGGTCGAAGAGCCCAATATCGAAGAGGTGATCCGCACCTTCTACCAGCGCCGCAACGCCGAGTTGCCGGCGCGATGAGCGTCTATTTTGCCTTCGCCCGCAGCGCTTTCCTGACCCAGCTCGCCTATCGCAACGAGGTCTGGGCCAACCTGATCGGCAAGCTGGTGCAGGTGTTCGCCCGCGTCGCCATCTGGGTCGCCATCTATGGCGGCACGGCCAGCATTGCCGGCGTCAGCCTCAAGCAGATGGTCACCTATGCGCTGCTCGGCGGTGCGGTGACGGGGGCGATGCGCTACGAGGGCATCGTCAGCGGCATCGGTCGGGCGCTCCGCACCGGCGACGTCGCCGTCTGGCTGGTGAAACCGGCCAGCTTCCCGCTCTATGTGCTGGCCCATGCCATGGGCGATGCCGCGTTCCGGTTTGTCATCCTGGTAGTGCCGACCGTGGCCGTGGTCGCGGTGGTCTATGGCATGCTGCCGCCGGCCAGCCCCTTTCACGGCGTGATGTTCGTCGCCTACGCCCTCGTCGCCTATGCCATCATCGCCCTGCTGGCGGCATTGTTCGGGCTCATCTCGTTCTGGCTGCTCACCTCGTTCTCGCTCGAGTGGATGATGCAGGCGATCCTCAACCTGCTCTCGGGCCAGCTGATCCCGTTCTGGTTCTTCCCGGCCCAGGTTGCCGCCATCGCCGCCCACCTGCCCTTCGCCTGGATCGTCTACTACCCCTCGGCGGTGTGGCTCGGCCGGCTCGATGTCACCGAGACGCTCGCCTATTTCGGGCTGGGCCTCGGCTGGGCGGCGCTGCTGGC
>JAEUMC010000220.1 GCA_016793415.1 Devosia sp.
AATCGACTGGCGGAAGATCTGGCACAGCTCGGCATCACGCTGGAGACGGTCGAGGGCGCAGCTGAAGCCGAGCTGTTCAAAGCCATCGCGCGACACGACGTCGAGGCCGTCTACT
Organism: Devosia sp.; assembly: GCA_016793415.1. Classification (GTDB taxonomy): domain Bacteria; phylum Pseudomonadota; class Alphaproteobacteria; order Rhizobiales; family Devosiaceae; genus Devosia_A. The sequence continues at coordinate 116 of JAEUMC010000220.1, forward strand.
GGAACCGGCGTTACGGACCGGCGGAGCGGGAGACCGATGCCAGCATCAAGGCGCGTCTGAAGCGCGAGGGCGTCGCAACCGAGAGCTTTGCTGCCAACCTGCTGGTCGAGCCGTTCGAAATGGAAACCGGCGCAGGCAAGCCCTACTCCGTCTACACCCCGTTCTGGAACGCCCTGAAGCGGCGGGACATCGGCAAGCCGCTGCCGAAGCCCCGGCATGGGCCAGCGCTCGCGCCACAACGCGTCGACATCCATTATCAGGAGCCCGGCTGGGGCCGGAAGATCGGCGGGCACTGGCAGATCGGCGAGGGCGCGGCGCGGGAGCGGCTCGACCGGTTCCTCGACGAACTGGTGCAGGACTATCCCGACGCCCGCGACATTCCGTCGAAGGCGGCCACTTCGGGGCTGTCGCCGCATCTGGCGTTCGGCGAGATCAGCCCGCGCCAGGTATGGCATGCAGCGCAGGCCGTGGCGCAGCATGCACCAACGAAGGCGTCGGCGATCGACAAGTTCCTCTCCGAGCTGGGCTGGCGCGACTTCAACTACAACCAGCTCTACCACCGCGAGGACATAGCGACCGTGCCGATGGTCGAGAAATATGCGCACCTCGAGTGGCGACACGCCGATGCCGCGCTCGAGGCCTGGCAGCGGGGGCGGACCGGCATCCCCATCATCGATGCAGGGATGCGCGAGCTGTGGGAGACCGGGGTCATGCACAACCGGGTACGCATGCTGACGGCATCGCTCTTGGCCAAGAACCTGCTGATCGATTGGCGCAGGGGCGAGCAGTGGTTCTGGGACACGCTGGTCGATGCCGACCCGGCGAACAACCCCGGCAACTGGCAGTGGGTCGCCGGCAGCGGCCTCGATGCCTCGCCCTATTTCCGCATCTTCAACCCGGTGACGCAGGGCGAGCGGTTCGATCCCACAGGCGACTACGTGCGACGCTGGGTGCCCGAGGTGGCGGGGCTGCCAGACAAGCTGGTGCACCGGCCCTGGGAAGCGCCCGACGCTGCGGCGCTCGATTACCCCGCGCCGATCGTCGACCTCAAGGTGTCGCGGGAGCGCGCGCTGGAGGCGTTCAAGGCGCTTTAGCAAGGTCCGATATTCCGTCAATCCGAGCGGTCGCGCGAAATCCTGCCCTTTCTCCTGCGAGCCGGAAAATCGCATACCATTCCGCAGCTTAAGCCTTGGCAGTAGACCGGTCGCCGCCTAGGTTCAGCCAACCTCCACAGCCCACCTTCCGGCCCCATGACCAACCACCGCGACGTTATTTCCGCCATCGGCAACACGCCTCTGATCCGGCTCAATCGCGTGTCCGACGCGACGGGCTGCGAAATCTGGGGCAAGGCGGAGTTCCTCAATCCCGGACAGTCGGTGAAGGATCGCGCGGCGCTGTTCATCGTGCGCGACGCGGAGAAGCGCGGGCTATTGCGACCGGGTGGGACGATCGTCGAGGGCACCGCCGGCAATACCGGCATCGGCCTGTCCATGGTGGCCAATGCGCTTGGCTACAAATCGGTGATCGTGATCCCCGAGACGCAGAGCCAGGAGAAGAAGGACGCGCTGACGCTGCTCGGCGCCGAGCTGATCCAGGTGCCGGCCAAGCCCTACAAGAACCCCAACAACTACGTGAAGCTGAGCGGTCGGCTGGCCGAGAAGCTGGCCAAGGAGTTGCCGGGTGGCGCGATCTGGGCCAACCAGTTCGACAATGTGGCGAACCGCCAGGCGCATATCGAGACCACCGGCCCCGAGATCTGGGAACAGACCCAGGGCAAGATCGACGGGTTCGTGTCGGCCGTCGGCTCGGGCGGCACGCTGGGCGGCATCTCGATGGCGCTGAAGGCCAGGAATCCCAACATCCAGATCGGCCTTGCCGATCCCGAGGGGGCGGCGCTCTACAGCTACTACACCACGGGTGAGCTCAAGAGCGCTGGCAACTCGATCACCGAGGGCATCGGCCAGGGGCGCATCACCGCCAACCTCAGGGATGTCGTCGTCGACCGCGCCTACCAGATCCCCGACAGTGAAGCCCTGCCCTATGTGTTCGACCTGCTCGAGCACGAGGGTCTCTGCCTCGGCGGCTCGTCGGGCATCAATATTGCCGGCGCGGTGCGGCTGGCGCGCGACCTGGGGCCGGGCAAGACCATCGTCACCATCCTCGCCGACTACGGCAACCGTTATCAGAGCAAGCTGTTCAACCCGGAGTTCCTCCGCGCGAAGAACCTGCCGGTGCCGCATTGGCTTGAACCGAAGACGCCCATAGACTGGCAGGCAGTCGTTGAGGCGGAGCCTGTTGCGTGACTGAATTCATCTTTCGAGAGGACAGCTATGTCCGCTCGCTGCCGACGCTGGTAACGGCGATCACGCCCGAGGGTGGGATCGTGCTGGACCGGACGATCTTCTATGCCACCTCGGGCGGTCAGCCCGGCGATACCGGTCGACTGGAGCGCGCCGATGGCTCGTTCGTCAGCCTTGCGGGCACCATTCATCCCGATGGCGACAAGACGATGATCGTGCACCTGCCGGCCGAGGACCAGGCGCCACTGGCGGCGGGCGACGAGGTGATCGCGCATCTCGATTGGGAACGCCGGCACAAGCTGATGCGGATGCACACGGCGCTGCACCTCGTCACCGTGGTGCTGCCCTACCCGATCACCGGCGCCTCGGTCGGCGAGGACAAGGGACGGGTGGATTTCAACCTGCCGGACGTGCCCGATGCGGCCGAGGTCGAGCGGAAGCTCAACGACCTGGTCGAGGCAGCTTTGCCTGTTACGGCCGAGTGGATCACCGATGCCGAGCTCGAGGCCAATCCCGGGCTGATCAAATCGATGAACGTCAAGCCGCCGATGGGCCAGGGCCGGGTCCGGCTAGTCCGCATCGGCGATGTCGACCTGCAACCCTGCGGCGGCACGCACGTGAAGAATACCAGCGAAATTGGCCCGCTACGGCTCGGCAAGATCGAGAAGAAAGGCGCGATCAACCGTCGGGTTTCGGTGGTCTTCGGGTAACTCTACCCTGCGCGCGCCTTACTCGATCGGTGGAGCCCAGATCAGGCCGCCATTGATCCACAGCGCGTTCTGACCACGCACCACGGCGGCGCCGGTGGCGGGCCCGAAGTTGCGCTCGAAGATCTCGCCGTAATTGCCGACGGCCTTGATGACATTGGCGATGAAGTGCGGATCGAGTCCGATGCTGGGCCCGAACGTGCCCTCAAGGCCGAGCAGCCGACGAATGCGGTGGGTCTTGGCTGCGGCGAGCGAGCCGATATTGAGCGAGGTGACTCCGGCCTCCTCGGCATCGATCAGCGAGAACAGCGTCCACTCGACGATATCGAACCACTGATCATCACCGGAGCGGATCACCGGGCCGAAGGCATCCTTGGAGATGCGCTCGGGCAGGATGCGGTGGGTCGCCGGCTCCGGCAGGCTGCGACGCATGGCGTTGAGAAAACTGGCGGAGGCCGAGACGGCATTACAGCGCCCTTCGCGGTAGGCGACGGTCAGATCCTCGCGATCCTCGTACAGCACCTCGGTATAGGTCGCCTGGGTGCCGAAGAAGAACTCGCGCAGGTTCGCCAGCCCCTCGGGGGCATCGACGATGCAGACGCGGACATCGTCCAACTCGTAGGCAGAAACAACGCCGAGCGACTGCGGCACCATGATCGCCTGTCCGTCATAGAACGAAGTGGCGACATAGCTGGCGCCGTAGCCGGTGTCGCGGCGCATGGTCCAGGGGGCGTTGCGGGCGATGAGATCGATGCTGCCGGTCTGCAACTGGGCGAAGCGGCTATCGCCCGAAAGCGGCACGAACTCCATCTTGCTGGCATCGTTGAACACGGCGACAGCAACGGCCCGGCAGAAATCGACATCAAAGCCGGTCCACCGGCCATCGGCGCCGGGCTGGGCAAAGCCGGGCAGCGGGTCGGCGGTGGCGCAGATCAGGTGGCCACGATCACGGATCGCCTGCAGCGTCGGGCCGGCGGCGGCCGGAGCCGCCTGCTGCGCCGAGGCCCAGGACGGCGCCAGTATCGTGACAACAAGGATGACGCGGACGAGGCCACGCCAAACGGCCTGAACCGTCATGGTCTAAACGCTGCTCCAACTCGCCCTCGGCGCGCAATATCCCGATGCGAGGTGACCGGGTCAAGGCGGCATGGTGGCCGCTTGTGATGAACAGAGTTGGGGAACGTTCAGTCCCCGACTGCGAGATTGGCCAGCTTGACTGGTCCCCCTCCCCCGCCACGCGGGGGAGGATCGGCGACATCGGGCTCGCTGCAACTAGTGCAGGATCTGGCTGAGGAAGAGCTTGGTGCGTTCGTGCTGGGGGTTGGAGAAGAACGCTTCGGGTTCGTTCTGCTCGATGATCTGGCCCTGATCCATGAAGATCACGCGATTGGCGACCTGCCGGGCGAAACCCATTTCGTGGGTGACGCAGAGCATGGTCATGCCTTCCTCGGCGAGGCTGATCATCACCTCCAGCACTTCCTTGACCATTTCCGGATCGAGCGCCGAAGTCGGCTCGTCGAACAGCATGATTTTCGGGTTCATGCAGAGCGAGCGGGCGATGGCGACGCGCTGCTGCTGGCCGCCGGAGAGCTGGCCCGGGTATTTCTTCGCCTGATCGGGAATCTTGACGCGCCTGAGGTACTGCA
>JAEUMC010000231.1 GCA_016793415.1 Devosia sp.
TGGGAGTTGTCATAGGATTTCGGCTCATAGCGGGTGAGAATCTCGGCATAGGTGAACGCCCCGGCCGGGCTGCCCGCCGGAGGCTGATCCAGGGTTTCGGCGAAGCCGCGCAGGGTGTCTTCGAGTTCGGGCAGCAGTGAAATGGCGCGGCGCCAGCGATGCTCGTCGAAATCGAACCCGGTGGTGAGCGCTATACCGGCCTCGCGGCCATACTCGGTCAGGCGGTCGATGGTGGGCTTGTCCATCGAAAGGTTCAGGCCGCCTTCATGGGCCGGGTCGAGCCGGACCTCGACGATGCGCTCGGCATAACCGGGCAACAGCGATTGCAGGGTGTCCTGCCATTCGCGCGCCGTCTGCAGGATGGCGCCGAGGAAAGCCGGCAGGCTGTCGATCCTGGCGATCGGCAGGTCGGTGCTCTGCCGCCATTTCTGCGGCAGGAAGATGCGTGTCGCGCCATGCCGATCGGCCAACCAGTCGGTGAGCATGATCCCGAAAGTGGGGCGGCTCGGCAGGAACGCGTCGAAGAAGTGGATCGGGAAATTGCTCGAGATGCCACCATCGGAAAACAGGCAGCGTTGCAACTTGGCGCGGTCGCCGGCCGGCCTCGGCATCTGGTCGTCGAAGCGATAGAGCGGCACCGCGCGAATGAGCCCGGGGAAACTGAGGCTCATCCGGGCAACCAGGATCACCGGAAAGTCCGCACCGACCGGCAGCTGATAGAGATCCGCCGGGGTGGCGCCAGCCAGCGGCTGCTGCTCACCGACCAGGTACTTGATCACTCGCTCCGGAAACAGGCGTTTGAACTCCGCCTCGCTGAAATAGTGATGCTTGCTCTTCAGCGGCAGCTGATAGGGGCGGCCGGAGGAGAGGTCTGTGGTGACTGCGGCAATGGAGATGCCAGCCGTTGCCAGTTGGCGGACGGTCAGCGGGGCGCCCGTGGGATCATTACCGGCAACCAGGTCGATCTTGTCGGCCAGCCAGTTGGTGAGTGCCGGAGCCTGGCTCGATGCCTGCGTCAGGCCCGAACAGATGCCGAAATCGTGCTCGGGCAGCGTCACCAGCACTGCCCTGGCAACGGCAAACGCCAGCCCGCCAAGCAGCACAACCAGCCCGACCAGGATGCCCAACAGCAGCAGCGCCCAGCTCGCCGTCAGCATGCCCGGCACGATCAGTGCGAGCGCAAGCACGGCCGGCACCACGAAGTGCCAGGGGAACGCGGTCAGCATCGCAGACAGCACGCGCCGCACACGCTGTCTGCGATCGGCTCCCAGCGCCGCCATGGCGATGGCGAACAGCCCGGCAAGCCGGGGAGACGGCTGGAACAGGCCAAGCAGGTCGGCGCCCAATTCGTTGGCGATGGCGGCGGTCATCTCGAAGCCGGTGAAATCGGCGCCATCCGGCGACGACTGTCGGCGAAACTCCGCCGCCGCCGCAACCGCCGCTCCGATCGCGCCGGCCGAGGTGCCGCCGATATTGCGCAGCCGATACGTGCGGGCCACCTCGACGATAGCGTGCGGGTAGACCACCCCGGAAGTGACGCCGCCCTTCAGAACTAGATCACATTCGTTCATCTGGTCCTCCCAACGATCATACTATACCTGAGCTTCGACACGGTCAGCACTGCGCGATAGGCACGTCTGGTCGACCATCCTGCGGGCCGCCTGGCACTTGAACAGTTTTCTAAGGACGTCCGTAACTTTGGCTGTGCACCGGCCGGCACATTTGCTCTTCAGTCCGCCAACTAAACCCATGTGAACTGTACGCCCGCTACTCCGGCCCGCCGCAGAAACCAAGATGCCCAAGCTCACCTTACGCAACGACGTGGTGCAAGTTCTGATCGAAGACCAAGAGGAGTGGCTCCTGTTGGTTCCCGATGGCAGCGTGACGCAGGTAGAAGCGACCGATCAGGTTCTCTGGATCACGCAACTCGAGCGGATCATATTTTACGACATTCCGAGCCGGCGCCTCATCGGGGTGGTCAGCCTGTTGGGCGGCGCGAAAGCAACTGGTCTCAGTGTCGACAAAACCCGCCTGTTCCTGATCCAGACCTTCAGGGCCGAAGCCGGTATTGCGAGTGAGCTCCAGACGATTGACCTCAAGACAGCGGAAGTCCTGGCGCAGCATCGGTTGCAGGGTGTGCTGGCTGTTGCCGACATCCGCGAAACAGCCGACGGCACGCTGTTCGCTCGCCGCTACAGCTCGAACGCCGACGATACATCGATCCTCTGGCGCATCGATCCCAAGACCGGGGCGACCGAGACGGCAGAGGTAAAGAACTCGACCAGCTTTCAACCGTTCGAGCGACCAAGCCCCGACGGGCGCTATTGGCTGAGGCGGGATGACAGGCTGGCCCGGCAGGTCGTTGAGGAGCGCAAGTCGGGGATCTTTGGCCGCAGCAAGACCACCTACTTCAGCCCGGTGGTGCAGCTTTGGGAGGCTTGGCCGCCTCGCTTCCTGCGCTGGCTGCCGGTCGGCTGGACCGCGGAAGACGAGATGCCCAGGCTCGATGGCGGCTGGCCGATTCAGAATCCCGAGGAAAGAGTTCGGGTATGGGCGAGCATCGCCGATGCCAGCGATGACGCGCCGGGCGATCCGACCGTGGGGATCGACTGGCCGAAGCCGGGGCTGCGTGAACGGCTTGCAGCGGAGGCCTTTTCGCGGGTGCCGCGGCCTGACCCCGCCCAGCGGGGCAAGGTTGAGGACGAGACCATCGTCAGGATGGTCCGGGAGTGGCGCCAGTTCGTCCACGGCGACTCCCTCCGTCGCGTACCCATCTGGGACCTCGATGGCGCAGGCTTCTGGCTGGAGGTCGAGCAGGTGGTGCGGCGGATTTCGGTCGATGGAACCTCATCGATGGGGCAATACCTGCTGCACCGCGCCGGCAAGCGGGAGGTCATGGCATCCGGCAGCGAGGCACTGCCCCGCCACCGGCTTGCTGCCAGGTTCAACGAGGGGCGAGCCATCTTGCACGATGTCGGTCGCGGTCCGGCTCGGCCGACAGAAATCAAGCGCGAAGGCCCGGATTGGTCTGATCGTGGTGGCACCAACGATTGGGATCGCACCCTGGACCAGCGCGTCGAAAAGCTGCTCGAGGCGCGCGACAGGATGGTGGTGCCGCTGGACGCCTGGTCCGAAGCCGGCGTCGTTGCCGCCATGCGGGCGTTCGGCCAAATCCTGGTGGCCACGCCGCCGCCGCGCAACCGGCCGCGGGCCTGGGTGGTGTTTGCCCATAAAGGCGAAGCGATCAGCGAGCAGCAATTCTTCGAGCGGGTAACGGTCGAGTTTCCGTCGGTGGCGCCGGAGATCGACCGGCTTATCCATGTCGCCTGCGACGCGCTGGCGTCGCACTACATGCTGCTCAGCCAGGATCATCAGGTGGCGCTGCTCGGCCATGCCGCGCGTGCGCTTGGTGTCCTCGACATCGGCGCCCTGCCGACGCTCCAGCGCTACTACACCGAGATGATCGATAGCGGGCACGAGACCTGGTTTACGCTGCAGACCGTACCTTTGATTGTCGAGCACCATGGCTGGCAACGCCCCGTCGTCGAGTTCGTCTGGTGGCTGTTGCTGAAGCGGCCCACCAATGGGCTGGATAATTACGCGTCGGTCTGGCTGAGCCCGCTCAAGGGCAGGACCGACAAGCAATGGGGTATGGGCCAGGCCGTCCGCGCGATGTACCGCCCAGAGCAATTCGCCGAACTGACCAGCCGATTGATCGGCCCGCCCCAGGTGGAGGGCAGCCATCCGGCACGCTATTCCTATCATGCGGTCGATGCGCTGCTGGCGCATCTCAGCTACCGGCACGACATGAAGGTCGAGGTGGTGAGGGAGTCGGACGAATGGCTGGCCAAGTTCCTTGATCTGATGGCCACGCCGCCGGCCTCGAGCGCTGCCTAGGCAGATCCTCGGCCCCGGCGTTTGCCGCGCCTCAGCCCACCCCGGGAAACATCGTCTTCACGACGTTGAACAGGGTTGGGGCTGCCAGCAGTACGATGCCGGCGCCAAAGGTGATGGCGACCCAGATCCGGGCGAGCGGGCGGATATAGGCCCTGAGGTTGAGATCGGCGTGGTAGAGCCCGGCGGCCTTGGCCTCCCAATCCCGCACGGTCGCCGCTGCCGTCTCCTCAAGCTTGGACCTGAGGAATAGGCGGGCGCCGTCGGGCAAGCCGAAGATCGAGCTGATCCGTATGTCGGAGAACAGCGCCGCCGCCATATCGCGGCGCGATTTGAAGAACATGAAATCGGAAAGGCTCTGCAGCCGGCCGACGATCTCGTCGATGTCGCCGCCCTTGCGGAACTCGCTCGGCACGAACACCGAAAAACTCAGGTAGCCGACGAGGAAGATGGCGCTGCCGCCAAAGGTGAGCTGGGCCGAAAGCGGGTCGAGCCCGGCATCGGCCAGCGCCTTGCCGACATTGCCGAGCACCAGCGCCGCCAGCGATATCGCGGTGATGGCCTTGCCGAGAAATGAGTCACGGATGCGCCCAAGCGCCACCCAGGTGATCCAGTCGTTCAGCTTGCCCCACATCGCCGGCCCTCAGGCGAAGGCAAAACGCGGGCGCGGCCGCTTGCCCGTCGCCTCGGCGAGGGCGCGAATGACCCCGGCGAGGTCTTCGTTCTCCCAGTTGGCGTTGAAGCGCTCTTCGCGCGACTTGCCAGCCAGCTTGGTGAGCCACTCGACGTCTTCGTTGGCATCGTCGGAGCGATCGAAGCGCGAGCCGAAGCGCTCACCGACCTGCGCCAGCGTCACCCCGCGCACCTCGAACACCCGGCCCGAGGCACGCCGCTCGGGTTCGGCGACGGGAAAGACCTGCTCGAGTTCGTCAACCAGGTCGCCTTCGGAACAGCCGGTGATGCAGGGGCCGTAGGGCTCGATATAGTGCGCGTAGCCCTGGCCGGGGCAGTCAATGTAGCAATCGTCGTGTCCCGGAGCGGAAATATGCGCCACGCGAAATCTCCATGATGGTGACGAGGGCAAGTAGAGCCACGGTAATGATGGCAGTTCTGCCGTTGGTTCGCCAGATGCGGCGCAGTGGATTGTAACAACGAGCAGCGCCCTGGAACATGCGGTCGGGATTCCCTCTCCCGCTTGCGGGGGAGGGGCCACGCGAAGGCGTGGTGTGAGGGGGGGCCACGCACTGATGGTGGGCGGCTGGGGCTGGCTCGGTGTCTGCGGCATCCCCCTCCCACCAGCCTTTCGGCTGGTCCCCCCTCCCCCGTAGGCGGGAGAGGGCCGCCGACTTGCGCTGCCTGTGCGCTAGGTTGATTTATCGATATATTCTGCGCAGGCGGCCAACATCAGCCGAAATCCCGCAGCCCTGCAGAATCCCAATTGACAAGCCTTACGATCGTCATGCAGTTTCACTTTATCGATAAATCTGGAGGGATACAGATGTCGTTGTCAAACCATAGTGCCGTCGCGCCGGTCACCCGGCGCCGTCTGTTGACAATGTCCGCCGCGCTGCTGGCCGGCACCGCACTCGCCGCAACTGCCGGGCGGGCTTTCGCGCAGGGTGGGGCGACGCTGCAGTTCTGGAAGATGCCGAACATGGCGGCCGAGAACGAGAACGCCTATTGGGCGACCGCCGTCGCTGGGTTCAAGGAAGCGAGCGGCAACAGCGTCGAACACCTCTTGGTGCCATGGGCCGAGTTCCTCGCCAAATACACCGCCGCCTTCGTGTCCGGCACGGCGCCCGACGTTTCCTACCAGGTGACCAACACTCTCAACCAGTTCGGCGGCAACGGCCTGCTCGCCGACCTGCGGGCGATCGATCCGGCCCTCGATACCAGCGCCATCAATCAGGCGATGATCGAGTCCGCCACCCAGGATGGCAAGCTCTACGGCTACCCCTACATTTCGAGCCGCTTCGTGCTCGCCCTCAACGAGGCGGTCTGGGAGAAGGCCGGCAAGCCGGCGTTGCCGACGACCTATGACGAACTGCTCAAGTTCGCGAAGCAACTGACCTTCGACGAAGCCGGCAAGCCGCTCGGCGATCCCTCGTTCGACAAGTCCAAGGTCGCCATCTACGGCATGGCCTGGCCCGGCTCATACGAGGTGGTGATCAACTACATCTGGAACGTGCTGTTCTCCTACGGCGTCACGCCGTTCAGCGCCGACATGAAGGATGTGGGCTTCGACACCCCCGAGGGGCGCGCCGCGCTCGAGCACCTCAAGGCCCTGCAGGACAGTGGCGCCGCCACGCCCCTCACCCTCTACGCCGACGCGACGCAGTGGGCCGAACTGCTGCCGGCCGGCAAGGTGGGGCTGCAATGGGTGGAAGCCAACGTACAGCAGTTCGTCAAATTCCCCGACGCCAGGCTACAGGTGATGGAGCCGCCGGCGGGGCCGGCAGGCGCCTTCGTTTCGGGCGCGGCGGGCTACCTCGTCATCGCCGAGGCCAGCGCCAACAAGCCGGCGGCGCTTGATTTCATCAAGTACGTGACCTCGGGCGCTCCCTACGACGACTACATCGCCCAGTCGCTGCTGTTCCCGGTCAGCACCACGGCCGATGCTGCCGCCATGTATGGCAAGGTGAGCGAAAAGCGTGCCTACGACTTCCTCGCGGCCGCCTTGCCGCAGACCAAGTCGATGCTGTTCCCGGCCGCCCTGCCGTACAACGGCTACGAGTACCTGGTGGGCGAGATCAACAACTACCTGAGCGGTCAGAAGTCGCTGGATCAGGTGATCTCCGACGCCAGGCAGCAGACCGCTACGCTCGCTGCCAACGCCGGGCTCTAGCTCCTCATGCAGGCGATCAAGGCACAGGCGAGGGCGGAGTTCATCTCCGCTCTCGCCTTCCTCACCCCGAAAGTCGGATTGTTCTGCGCCTTCGTCGTGGTGCCGTTCCTCTACACCTTCTACCTGATGCTGTTTCAGGGTGGCCTGATCGGCAAATTCAGGTTCGTGGGCCTCGGGAACTTCGGCGCGCTGCTCGACGACGGGCTGTTGCGCTCGACCGTCGTCAACACGCTGCTGTTCATGGCCGTCAACATCCCCGTCACCGTGGGCCTGTCGCTCGGCGTCGGCATCCTGCTCGCCCGACAGGTGAAGTTCCGCGGCGTCTATCGCTCGCTGATCTATGTGCCGTCATTGCTCTCGGTATCGGCGACCGGCCTCGTCTGGAAGATCATGCTGGATCGCGACGCCGGCCCGCTCTACGGCTTGTTCAAGCACTATCTCGGTCTCGAGCTCAGCTATCTGCAGTCCGGCACGGTGGCGCTCGTCACCGTGGCGCTGATCAGCGCCTGGGCGTCCGTAGGTTTTTATAGCCTGATCTTCCTCGCCGGCCTCAACGGCATCCCGCGGGAACTCTATGAGGCGGGTACCGTCGACGGCATCAGCCCGCGCGGCGCCTTCTGGCACATCACGCTGCCGCTGCTGAAACCGGTGCTGCAACTGGTGCTGATCCTCACCTCGATCAGCGCCATCCAGGTCTTCGACATCATCTTCGTCCTCACCCAGGGCGGCCCCGGCACCTCGACCTATACGGTGATGTGGTACATCTACAAATCCGTCTTCGGCGGTGGTTCGGTCGGCTATGCGGCCACCATCAGTGTCGCCGTGATGGTGTTCTCCATCCTTCTCGCCGGCGCCATCGTCCTGTTCACCCGCAGCCGGGAGGCGAGGTGATGGGGGCCGCCGCCAACGCTCGCCTCAGCCGCCGGCAGATCTGGGCGGCGCTGCGCACCCATACGCTGCTGCTGCTGGTGGTCCTCGCCTCGGTCGGCCCGGTGCTGTTCGTCGTCGTCGCCTCGTTCCGGCCGATCACCAGCTTCGACTCGCTGGCCGACGGCACGGCGCCGTTCACCCTCGCCAACTATCTCGGCGTGTTCGCCGACAAGGTATCGATCCAGTGGCTGATCAACTCGATCATCGTCACCGCGGCGGTGACCATCCTGACCGTCATCGTCGACATGCTCGCCGGCTACGCCTTCGCCAAGCTGAAGTTCAAAGGCAGCGCCGTGCTGCTGTCGGCGATGCTGGCGACCGTCATGGTGCCGTTCGCGGTGACGCTCCTGCCCAACTACGTCCTGGTGGCGCGGCTCGGCCTGGTCAACACCTATGCCGGCCTGATCATACCGCTGCTCTCGGCCCCAGTCGGG
>JAEUMC010000260.1 GCA_016793415.1 Devosia sp.
GCCGACTATGACAAGGAGCAGGCGCTGAAGGCCCGCTTCGGCATCACTTACCAGGATACCTTCGTGCTGCTGGACAAGGACGGCAAGGGCGTCGAGATCTGGAACAGCGGCGGGGTCAACGGCCTCAACGCCCATACCAGCGCGCTCTGACCGCTGATGCTGGCAACCGTCGCGCTCGCCTTCGTTGCGGGCGTCATCACCATCCTCTCGCCCTGCGTGCTGCCGCTGTTGCCGATGATCCTCGCGACGGCGACGCAGCAGGGCAAGGCACGGCCATTTGGGGTGATCGTCGGCTTCGTCCTGGCGTTCACCGCGGCAACGCTGGCGCTGAGCGCGCTGGTGCGGCTGCTGGGCGTGCCGCCGGACATCAACCGCACGTTGAGCGCCATCGTCCTGGCGCTGCTCGGCCTGGTGCTGATCATTCCCGGGCTGCAGCTGCAGTTCGAGCGACTGGCGGGCGGGCTCGCCGGTCGGGCGCCGAGCAGCGAGAGCACTGGTTTCGGTGGTGGCCTGGTGGTCGGATTGGGGCTTGGCCTCGCCTGGAGTCCCTGTGTCGGCCCGATCATGGCGGCGGTGATCACCTTGGCGCTCAACCAGTCGGTGGGCTTTGGCGCGGTTGCGGTGACGCTCGCCTTCTCGCTCGGCACTGCGCTGCCGATGGCGGCGGTATTGTTCGGCGGCCGGCAGTTGGTGCGCCGGCTCGGCTGGTTCCAGAGCCACGCCACAACGATCCAGCGGGTGTTCGGGATCGTGCTGTTGCTGACGACGCTCGCTATCTGGCTCGGCTGGGACCGCAGTATCCAGGTGCTGCTGCTCGAATGGTTCCCGGGGTGGGAAGGGCTGCTGACCAGCTGGGAGCCGCAGGTGACGGTGAGCTGAGGAGGCTGCCGCATCGAGTCTACGGCAACAACCCCTTGGGTGGCGCCACCGAGTTACGCACGATCAGTTCACTGCGCAGCAGCACGCTGTTGCGGTCGGGGCGGTTGCCTTCGAGCAGGCCGAGCAGCATGTCCATGGCGGCCTCGCCGATCCTGAGGCGTGGCTGTTTCATGGTGGTCAGCGACGGGGTGACGAAGCTCGCGAATGAGATGTCGTCAAAGCCCATCACCGAGAACTGCCGCGGCAGGTCGTAGCGGCGGGCAGTCAAGGCGATGATCACTCCGAGCGCGGTGGCGTCGTTGACGCAGAGGAAGGCCGTCGGCAGCACATCGCGCACGAACATGTGCTCGGTAGCCTGGCGGCCACTCTCGGTGGTGCCGTCGCCATCGAGGATCAAGAGCGGCTCGATGGCAATGCCGGCGCCCTCGAGTGCGGCGCGATAGCCGCGTTCGCGCAACTGGTTCACGGCCCGGCTGCTGGAGCGGCCGATGAAGGCAATGCGGCGGTGGCCCTGCGAAATCAGGTGCTCGGCGGCGAGGCGGGCGCCCTCGAAATTGTCGACTCCGACAAACGGAATGTCGCTGTTGGCGACGGGTTCGTTCACCGCCACCATCGGTGGCAGCCGGGTTTCCTGGCCGGGCTGGGCGTGGCCGAAGGGCAGGTGGCCGGTGAGCAGGATCATCCCGTCGGCCTGGTTGGAACTGATGAAGCGCAGATAGTCGGATTCGCGCTCGGGATCGTTCTGGGTGTTGCCGATCAGCACGCCGTAACCGCGCTTGCTGGCCTCGGTCTCGAGCCCGACGAGAATGTTGGAGAAGTTCGGGTCGCCGACATCGGGCGCCAGAATCAGGATCATGTTGGAGCGCCGCATGCGCAGCGAGCGGGCCATGGCGTTGGTGGTGTAGCCGGTGCGCGCGATGGCGTCGTTGACCCGGCGGCGGGTCTCGTCGGCGACCTTGGTGGGCTCGTTGATGGCGCGGCTGACGGTAGCGATGGAAACGCCGGCAATTGCCGCAACGTCTTCAATCGTAGCCAGTTTCTGTTGCTGCACGCGCTGCTCCGTCCACCGCCAATCGGCGAGGTGGTCCTCAAGAATCCCTTTACCAGAAGGTGCGGGTTCCGCCAGTCGTCACGTCGTGAGGCTACACCAATGATGCCTCGTGTAAACCTTTACATAGGTCATGAAAACCTTTACATCATCCCTCGCGGAAGCAGAGCCAGGAGGAACCGGCCGCTTCCCGGGGGAGGGCTCATCGATGTCGAATGCCGCTGACGCGTCAGCGCCGCCAATCCTCGCGGCGAGCCGGATCTCGAAATCGTTCAACGACGTCCCGGTGCTGTTCAGCGTCGATTTCGACGTGCGTCGCGGCGAGGTGCATGCGCTGATCGGCGAGAACGGCGCCGGCAAATCCACCCTGATCAAGATTCTGAGCGGCATCGAGCAGCCGAGCTCGGGCACCGTGATGTTCGACGGCAAGCCCGTGGTGCTGCCGCCCGATGGCCAGGCCGAGGGCATGGGGATCGTATTGATCCACCAGGAGCTCAACCTCGCCGAGCACCTGACCGTCGCCGAGTCGATCTTCCTCGGCCGGGAAATCCGCCGCTTCGGCTTCCTCGATGTCGCCGAGATGCGGGCCAAGGCCAGCTCAATCCTCGAAACGCTGCATGTGCATGTCGATCCCGACGCACGGATCAGCACGCTGTCGGTGGCCGACAAGCAGATGGTGGAGATCGCCAAGGCGATCAGCCGTGATGCGCGCGTGCTGATCATGGACGAGCCGACCGCCGTGCTGTCGGTGGGCGAGACCGAAACGCTGTTCGAGCAGATCCGCCGGCTCACGGCGCGCGGCGTCGCCATCATCTTCATTTCGCACAAGCTCGACGAGGTGATGGCATTGGCGAGGCGCGTCACCGTGCTGCGCGACGGGCAGCTGATCGCCACGGTCGGCACCGAAGTGATGACGCCGGATTCGGCGGCGCAGATGATGGTCGGCCGCGAACTCACCAATCTCTATCCGCCAAAGCACGAGCCGGATGTCGATGCGCCGGTGGTGCTGTCGGTGCGCGGCTTGCAGGCCAAGGGCGTGCGCGACATCTCATTCAACCTGCGGCGCGGCGAAATCCTCGGCTTTGCCGGGCTGATCGGTTCGGGCCGCACCGCGGTGGCCGAAACGATCGTCGGGCTCACGCACCGCACGGCCGGCGAGGTGCAGGTCAACGGCAAGCCGGTCAACTTCGCCCGGGTGGCGCAGTCGGTCGGCGCCGGGCTCGCCTACATGACCAAGGATCGGAAGGGCAAGGGCCTGCTGCTCAACATGGGGTTGCGGCCCAACCTGACGCTGCTGACGCTCGGCAAGCACCTCAAGGCAGGCTTCCTCGATTTTTCCAGCGAGCAGAAGGCGCTCGATCGGGCGGTGCGCCGCTTCGACATCCGGGCCCGCGACCCGTCGGTGGCGGTGGGGCGGCTGTCGGGTGGCAACCAGCAGAAGCTGATGCTGGGCAAGACCATGGAGACCGAGCCCGACATCATCATCATGGACGAGCCGACCCGCGGCATCGATGTCGGCACCAAGCAGCAAATCTACCACATCATCGCGGCGCTCGCCGCCGAGGGTAAATCGATCATCGTGATCTCGTCGGAAATGCAGGAAGTGATCGGGCTCAGCCATCGCGTGGTGGTGATGCGCGAGGGCCGGATGGCCGGCCTGCTCGAAGGCGCCGAGATCACCGAGGCGGAAATCATGCGGTACGCCGCAGGCATCAAGCAGAGTGGGAATGATGAGCGCATCAGCGCCTGACGCAACGGTGAAGCCGGCAAGCGGCTTTCGCCTCGACCTGAAGACCGTCGGCCCGCTGCTGGCGTTGGCCTTGCTGGTGCTGCTGGG
>JAEUMC010000275.1 GCA_016793415.1 Devosia sp.
TTCCTGATCGGCTATGCGGTGACACTGTTCGCGCTCGCCGCCCTGCTATTCCCGGACAACCTCAGCGAGTATGACGGCTATGAAGATTTCTTCATCAAGCGCCGCCACTGGTTCTTCGGTATTTTCGGTCTGACCTTTCTGCTCGACCTGACCGACACGCTGATAAAGGGTGCGCCCTACTTCCAGGCCGTGGACCTGCTTTACCTGGCGCAGATTCCCTTCGGGCTGGTGCTCTCGGCCATCGCCATCTGGACGCCGAACCGGCGCTACCATCTCGCCTTCGTGGTGACGCACCTGATTTACCAGGCCTGGTCGATCGCCTTCTACTTTGAAACCCGCGGCTGACCGGCTAAGCTCACCCCAAGGTTGGGAAGCCTCGAAGACTTGGTAGTTTTGACGATGCCGCAAACCTTTCGCGCGGTCGGCTACTTGCCGACAGGCGCAGCCGGTACCCCCTTCGATCTCGCCATCCTGCTGCATGACGAGCGCCGCGTGCGCCGCCGCATGCTCACCCTGGTGCATGGCGACAACGTGCTGGTGGATTTCCCCGAGCCGATCACCCTCGCCGACCGCTCGATGCTCGAGCTCGAGGATGGCCGGCTGGTCGAGATCATTGCCGGCGAGGAACCGCTCTATGAGGTGCGTGGCCACGACCGCATCCACCTGATGCGGCTCTGCTGGCACCTGGGCAACCGGCACCTGAAGACCCAGATCGAGGATGACCGGGTGCTGATCCTGCGCGACCACGTGATCCGCGACATGCTGCGCGGGCTGGGCGCCACCGTCACCGACGTGTCGGAGCCCTTCCATCCCGAGGAGGGTGCCTATTCGCACAGTCATGGCGAGCCCCAGCACGCGCTGCTCAACCGATGACCGATCCCGCCGCGCTGCAGAAGCTCATCACCTGGCTGTCGCCTGCTTTCCCGGTAGGCGCCTTCGCCTGGTCGGCCGGACTTGAGACAGCAATTGCAGATCGTCGCGTAACCGATTCCGAACGCTTGAAGAACTGGATCGAAGGCGCGCTGGCGCACGGCGGAGTGCGCACCGATGCGATCGTGCTGGCCGAGGCTTGGCGGGTGGTTCGGGGGATCGAGTTTGGGGCCTCCCCCCTCCCAACCTCCCCCACAAGGGGGGAGGTGCCGGCTGGTGATTGGGGCACCTTCTCGCCAGACGCGCCGGCCCACACCTCCCCCCTTGTGGGGGAGGCCGGGAGGGGGGAGGCCGCACGCACCGCCCTCTCCGATCTCGCCGACCTCAGCCTCGCCCTGACCGCCAGCCGCGAGCGCTGGATGGAGACCACCATCACCGGCGACAACTACGTGCTCGCCGCCAGGCACTGGCCGACCGATACCCTGGCGCTGCTGCCGGAACCCTGCCCCTACCCCATCGCCGTCGGCGCCATCGCCGCCGCGCACGACATCGATCTCCTCGACACCCTCCTCGCCTGGCTCACCGCTACGGTGCACGGCCAGATTTCGGTTGCGGTCCGCCTAGTGCCGCTCGGTCAATCCGATGGCCTGCGGGTCCTCGCGGCGCTCGAGCCACGCGTTGCGGCGCTGGCGGCATCCGCGGCCACCTCGACCCTTGCCGACCTCGGCGCAATCGCCTACGCCGCCGATATCGCGCAGATGCGCCACGAGACGCTGGAACCGAGGATTTTCCGTTCATGAGCATGCTGATTGCCGCCCTGATCTTCGTCGTGCTGCTGGCGGTGGCCATCGCGCATTTCCTCTGGTCGATCGGCAGCCGCTGGCCGATCCGCGATCCGGAACTGCTGGCGCGCACCGTGGTCGGCAAACCCGGCGTCGTGAGAGTGCCCAAACTCGCCTCCTTCGTCGTCTCGCTGCTGGTGCTGGCCGCCGGCGTCCTCGCTTTGTCGCTCGCCGATCACACAGCCGGCGGCTGGTGGCTGACGCTGATCGGCGTGGCGCTCGCCGCCGTGTTCCTCGGCCGCGGCGTCATCGGCTACACCGAGCGCTGGCGCGCTACCTTCTCGGTCGAGCCGTTCGCCACGCTCGACCGCAAGAATTACTCGCCGATCTGCATCGCACTTGGCGTCGGCTATCTTCTCCTCGTCATCATGAGGCTCATATGAAATCGCTCAACGGCCCTCTCCGCGTCGGCATCGGCGGTCCCGTCGGCTCAGGCAAGACCACGCTCTGCGAAATGCTGCTCAAGGCCATGCGTGACCGCTATTCGATGGCGGTGGTCACCAACGACATCTACACCAAGGAAGATGCGTTGATCCTCAATCGGGTGCAGGCAATTTCCGAGGATCGCATCGTCGGCGTCGAGACCGGCGGCTGTCCGCACACCGCCATCCGCGAGGATGCCTCGCTGAACCTCGCGGCCATCGCCGATCTCAACCGCAAGTTCCCCGATCTCGACATCATCCTGATCGAATCCGGCGGCGACAATCTCGCCGCGACTTTCTCGCCCGATCTTGCCGACATCACGCTCTACGTCATCTCGGTGGCGCAGGGCGAAAAGATCCCGCGCAAGGGCGGCCCGGCCATCACGCGCTCGGACCTCTTGATCGTCACCCATACCGACATCGCGCCCTACGTGAACGCCAGCCTCGAGGTGATGGAAGCCGACACACGGCGTGTGCGCGAAGGCCGCCCCTACGTCTTCGCCGACCTCTTGCGCCGCGAGAACCTCGACCAGATCATCGGCTTCATCGAGCAGCAGGGCGGGCTCGTGGCCGCTGAGGCAGCGGAGTAGCGCTTGAATCGGCACCGGCGGTGCCACACCGCCCCCTCGCCCCTTTGGGGAGAGGGCTGGGGTGAGGGGCGCCAAGCGCACTGACGTGGGCCGTGTGCTCAGCCTGCAGTGACAACTATTCCATCTGGTGTGCTTGGCGCCCCTCACCCTGCCCCTCTCCCCAGAGGGGCGAGGGGACGCACTTTGCACCGGCAGTGCCAGATCGCCGCCTAAAGCGCCCTACCCACTCACCGAGATCACGTGGGTGACCAGGTTGCCGCCCTTCACATGATGCACCAGCAGGCCCGGCGGATCGGTCGCCGGCAACTTGCGACCGTCCGCGGCGAGCCCGCCCATCGGTGCGATTGCCGGCGCGAGCGTCGCCGGCACTCCGGCGAAGCGCGTGAACATCGGCCGGTGCAGGTGCCCGCAGCTGATGCCGAGCACCCGGTCGCCTGCCGCCTCGATCACTGCAGCCAGGCCTTCCTTGTTGCGGCAGTCGATGGTCTCGTACTGGTCCATGCCGCAGTCGAACGGGTGCTGGTGCAGGAAGAGCAGCGCCGGCGCGCCGCCTGAGTCCAACTGCGTCTCGAGCCAGCCAAGCACCGGCGCCGCATCACCATGCGCCGCGCCGGGCACAATGACGTCGAGCCCGATCAGCCTGATGCCACCGACCTCGACCACCCGGTTCAGCGGCCCGTCCGGCCCGCCGAACACCTCGCGCATCGCCTCACGGCTATCGACATTGCCAGGCACCACCAGCAGCGGCGCTCCAAGCGCTTCGAGACGCGCCTTCAGCACGGCGTAGTTGGCGGCATGCGAATTGTTGGCGAGGTCGCCGCTGACCGCCACCGCATCCGGCCTCAGCTCGGCGACCCAGCGCAGCACGCGGTCAAGCCGCTGCAGCGAGGAGACGCCGTCGAGGTGGATATCACTGAGTTGGGCGATCAGCATGGGCGGGCCTCGCGAAAGTTGCCGGGTGAATTTGGCCCGCGCCGGACCTCGCGGCAAGCGACCGCCCGGCGCTTCCCCCAGCGCCGAACTCAGGCCGGCGCCGAGCTCCGCACCGGCAGGCTCTGCGCTATCCCCATGCCGATCTCTACCGCGAGAAATGGCAGGACCAACCAGCTCATACCGGTCGCCAGGGCATGGATCTGCCAGCTGGCAAACAGCAGGCGCGCCACCGCGTCGTAGCGGCCGAGGACCGGCAGGCCGAGGCGATAGCGGGCTACCGACCATACCAGCACGACCGACCCCATCAGGTTGCCCATCAGCATGGCAAGGCCCTCAGGCGCCTCGATGCTGCCCGGCAGGCCCAGTGCCGCATCGATACCGGCAAGCCATGTGCCCAACAGCGCGAAAGTCCACGGAGTGGCGAAGGGGGCCGTCACGATCAGGTCGTAGAGCGCACTGGCTCGGACGATCCGCGCATAGGTCTTTGCATCCAGCATGAAGATCTCCTTTGTGCTTTGGATGCACCTGCTCTAGACCGTGGAGTACACTCCAGGGTCAAGGAGAAATGGCATGCAGATCGGCGAGTTGTCGGAGCGCTCCGGGTTGAGCCGCGACGCGTTGCGCTTTTACGAGAAGCGCGGCCTCATTCGCGCCCGTCGACGACCCAATGGCTATCGGCACTACCCCGAGGCGACGCTGTTCCTGCTCGACTACATCCGCACCGCGCAACGTCTTGGCTTCACGCTGGCAGAAATTGAAGCGGAGCTGCCGCTGCTGCAGCAGGAGGGGCTGACGGCAACCCGAGTGGAAGCCATTCTGCGCGGCAAGATCGACGTCATCGACGCCCGCATCGGCGACCTGCAGGCCTTGCGCGACGATCTCGCCGGCCGACTGAGCACGGTCTGCCCCCTCATCGCCGCCGGACATTGAGGCGCTGCAATGACCAATGGAGTTTCGTCTTGTTAGGCGTGGCGAAGCAGGATTTCGTGGCCTTGCGGCGCGACCTGACCGCACCGATCCCCGCCACGGCATGGCCGGATGGCACCCACCTCGCGCCCTTCGACGTCGGCGATGCGAAAGCTATCCACGCTCTGCTGCAGCGGGCGTACGCCAACGGCTTCGGCAGCGTCGCACCGGATTGGCTGGATTGGTGGGAAGCGTTGCGCGCCGACACCGAGTTCGACCCGGCTCTGTGCTTCGTCGCAAAGGCCGAGGCCGAGGTGGTTGCCTTCTGCCTGTGCTGGACCTCGAGCTTCGTCAAGGACCTGGTGGTCGGAACGGAGTGGCAGGGGCGCGGGCTCGGCGCTGCGCTGCTGGCGGCGGCGATGGCAGCGCTGCGGGAACGCGGCGCGAGCGAGGTTGGGCTGAAGGTGTTAACGTCCAATGCAGGCGCGCGGCGGCTGTATGAGAGAGCGGGCTTCGCACCATTGTCGTGACGACGTCCTCCTCGGCCATCACTCCAGCACTTGATCGCCAGATCGTCCGAAACACTTCGCCCCTGATCCGGCTCAGCACGCTCTGCGCCTTCGCCGCGGCTGGCCTTCAAGCCGAGTGCCGATACGAAAACACCCGATCGCGACCCGCACGCTTGGCCGCGTACAAGGCTTGGTCGGCGTGGTCGAGAAGCGTTGGCAGTGTATATCCATCCTCGAATCGCGCCAGGCCGACACTGATCGTAATTCGAATGCGCTCGTCACCTGCCGTGACCTGCAACTCCTCGACTGCCTTGCGCATACGTTCGGCTACGCGCCCTGCTCCTGCTGCATCCACGTCCCTGAGGAGAATGCCGAACTCCTCACCACCCAGGCGTCCGACCAGGTCGCCGGGTCGAACCTGACGCATCAAGCACTCCCCGAAAGACCGTAGGACCAGGTCACCTGCCTGATGCCCGTGCGTGTCGTTGATGGTCTTGAAATGGTCTATGTCGACCACCAGCAGCGCAAGGCGGCCACCCGCTCGCATCAGGTCCTGGGCTTGCTCAAGGAAGGCGCTGCGCGCCATCGTCGTCGTGAGCGCGTCCCTGCTGAGGGATTGACGAAGTTCAGCGATAAGTCGCTCTCGGCTGGCATTTGTCGACGCGACTGTCAGTGGAGCGAGCGAGAACAGCGCGATCCCAAGCCGTGCCGAGATCGAAGCGAACACCGCATCAGTTGCCGCCAGACCCAGCATCGAAGTGGCAGCCGTCATCTGCCAGAGACAGACGACGGCGGTGAGGACGGCCGTAGTGGTTACCCCATAGCGCAACGCACACCAGAGTATTCCGGGTACCGGGAAAGCGATCGCGCCCGGACCACCGACCAAGGTCGCAATCGCCATCGAGATCAGGACGGTCCCCACCGGCATCAGGTCCGATCGCCGTATCCGAAACAGACCGGCGCGGGCTCTCCCGACGGCTGCGGCGAGATCACGCGACAGCATGACCGGGAGTATGACCAGGTAGTTCACCAGCTCAGTCGCGAACCAGAACACAAGTCCCTCGAGCATTGGAACTTGCAGCAGCGGCTCCGCCACCCACATGCCCACAATGCCCGCGGCCAGCGACGCCACGACGGCTCCTGCGAGCAGGTAGAGGCATGACGCCGGCTCAGTAAGGTTCAGCACCCGCTCTGGCATGCGCTGAAACGCCAACCAACCAGCGAAAACGCCTGCGACGTTGGCAGCGGTCAGCCACAATGCCTTGTCGAACGAACTTCCGGTAAGCAAATCAGCGGCTATGAACGCCAGCACAGCTGAGAGCCAGGAGGAGAGCCTGGCAAAACCAGGGTGCCGGACAAGCAGGCCCAGCAACAAGGCATTGGCAGGCCAGACTTGTGCAAGGTAGCCAACCGGCCTGGTGGAGATCCCGAACAGCGCCGCGCCGATTACCAGAAGCGCGACCAAGGCCGCAGGGAACCTCATCAGTCCAAATGCAATGCGTGAAATCAAGTGCTCGCCTCAAGGCGCCTCAACCGCCCCAACGGGCTGAACTCAGATTCCCTCCGTGTTTCCCTCCAACGCTCTCGTTGTCAATGCAGGCATTGTGACTATCCAGCGCTTATGACGGATTACTGCCCTGCCATAGATAGCCAAGTTCACCGCTGGTCAGTGTGGCAAGCCCCCTGGCACCTCATCGACCTCCGCTAGGCAGGAGTTCGGCAGACGTCGGGCAACGGTTCGTCGTGCTGAAGAGAAGCCAGTCCTACTCCTTCGGCGTCTCCTCAGACGGCTCATCGCCCGGCAGCTCCTCCGGCGGGGCGCCCGGCACGTTGTCGGGTTGCGGCGGCGGTTGCGGCGTTTCCGGCTGCACCGGAATCTCCTGCGGCGGCACCGGAACCTCGGGCTTGGCCGGCGGGATCTGGCCCTTGAGCAGCACCACCACCGAGCGTGGCGGCAGGGTTGCCGCACGATCGGCCACCGGCAAAACTGCCTGGTCGTCGGAGACAAGACCCACGGTCCAGTAGCCCTCCGGCAACCGCGCCAGCACCGGATCGATGCGGCGATTGAACCAGACGATCAGATCCTCTTCGGCCGTCTGTAGCCGCATGCCCAGCACCGAGGCCCCGGCATCGTTCCAGTCACCATCGTTCATTTCGCGACCATCCGGATGCAGCCAGGCCACATCGCGAATACCGTTCTTGGTCTGCCCGGTCAGGAAATGATCGTGCGTCAGCGCCGGATGCATCCGGCGGAACTCACTGAGCGCCGAGACGAAATCGACCAGCGTGCCATCGGCACTCTCCCAGTCGACCCAGGTGATCTCATTGTCCTGTGCATAGGCGTTGTTGTTGCCCTGCT
>JAEUMC010000335.1 GCA_016793415.1 Devosia sp.
GAGAGCGCGCAGCTCGCCGCATAGACGATCGGCCCGGTGCAATCGTGCAACGTCACCGGCAACTCGCTGGCTTCCGCCATATTGGCGATCTTGCGGGCTTCCGATAGCCCGCCGCACCAGGCGAGATCGATCATGATCACCGAGGCGGCGCGCTTGTCGATCAGCTGCTTGAACATCTGCCGCGACGCCAGCCGCTCGCTTGCCGCGATCGGCGTCGAGGTGTGCCGCGCCAGCTCCGCCATCGCATCGAGCTCGTTGTAGCGGATCGGCTCTTCAAGCCAGGCAACCTCATAGGGCTTCAGCGCCTCGGCGATGCGCAGCGCCGGAGGCAAGGTCCACAGCCCGTGCAGCTCGACCATGATCTCCATGTCGCGCCCGACCGCATCGCGGATCCGCTTGAACGGCTCCAGCGCCCTGTCGAGCTCGCTGAGCGAGATGCGCGTGCCGTTCGACGCCTCGGCGGCAATATCGAACGGCCAGATCTTCATCGCGCCGATCCCCTCGGAGAGGAGGCTCTTTGCCAGCTTTCCCGCGTCGAACCGCCAGGCCAGGAGGTCCTCATATGGACCGTCATTGGAGTCGCCGGCTTTGAGCGACCAGTCCTCGGTGCGCTCGAACAGCGAGTTCTTCTTGCTGGCCCGCACGTGCTTGTAACCGGCGCAGGTATTGTAGATCGGCACGCTCTGGTGCGTCCGTCCGCCGAGCAGCCGCCACAGCGGTTCGCCCAGAACCTGGCCGTAAATGTCCCAAAGCGCGATGTTCACCGCCGAGTTGCCGCGCACCTCGGCGCCGGAATCGCGCGCCCCGACATAGACGCTGCCCAGCGTCCGGTCATGCAGCTCGATGTCGCGCGGGTCCTTGCCGATCAGGTAAGGCGCCACATTGTCGTGGATGTAGCTCGCCACCGGTCCCGGGGCCCAGAAGGTCTCGCCGGTGCCGACAATTCCGGCGTCCGTATGCACCCGGAGCCAGAACAGGAACGGAAACTCTGCAATCGTCAGTGTCTCCAGCGCCGTGACCTTCATCGAACTCCACTCCCCCTCGGCAAGCCCGTTGACTTCAAATTATGGTACCGGTATCAGTCGCGTCAAGATGCCGGAGGGGGACGCTGACTTGGCTCAGAATACCAACAAGCCATTCCTGAAACGCGCACTGGTCACCGGCGCTGCCGGCGGCTTGGGGCGCGAGGTCGCCATTCAGTTGGCAAAGCGAGGATGCGCGGTCGGGATCGCCGATATCAACGCCTCCGGGCTTGCCGAAACGGCAACTGAGGTCGAGGCGGCCGGGGCAGACGTGCAGGAGATCGTCGGCGATTTCACCCTCGAGGGCGGCCCTGAAACCGCGGTCGACCGGGTCGTGGCGCGCTGGGGCGGCATCGACATTCTGGTCAACAACGCCGGCTACGGCGTCATCGAGCCCTTCCTCGAGTCGAGCTACAAATCCTGGACCCGCACCCTGGCGCTGAACGTCACGGCGCTCGCCATGGCGTCGAAAGCCGCCGGCCGGGTGATGCGCGAGCAGCGCGCCGGCCGCATCGTCAACATCACCTCGCCGGGCTCCCGCATGGCGCTGCCCGACTACACCGCCTACACCGCCAGCAAGGCCGGGGTGGATTCGATCACCCGGGCCCTCGCGGTGGCGCTCGCCCCTTACGGCGTGCTGGTCAACTCGCTGGCGCCCGGCATGATGGATACCGAAATGCAGCGCTCGACCGAGGTCGAGCTGGCGCGCGTCAATGGCCGCAGCAACGACCTCCAGGCCTTCCTCGACGAGCGCACCCGCCGCGTGCCGCTGGGCCGTCGCGCCGAGATCGCCGAGGTGGCGGAGTCGGTGGTGTGGCTGTGCCTGGACTCACCGCCCTACATGACCGCCGAGCGGCTCAACATGTCCGGCGGCCTCGACAAGGATTGATCTGATGACCCGCAACTCGCCTCCCGCCGAGGCCGATATCGCCGCGCTCAAGGCGCGCGCCACCGCGCTGCGCCGCCACATGCTGACCATGGCCCGCGGCCAGGGCGCCGGCTATATCGGGCAGGGCCTCGGCATCGCCGACACGCTGACGGCACTTTACTTCCACGAGCTGCGCTACGACCCCGACAATCTCGGCTGGGCCGATCGCGACCGCTTCCTGCTCTCCACCGGGCACTATTCGATTGCGCTCTGGGCGGCGCTCGCCGAAGCCGGCATCATCCCTGTAGCGGAGCTCGTCACCTACGGCGCCGACAACAGCCGGCTCGAGATGTCGACGCTCGACACCACGCCCGGCGTCGAGGTGATCGGCGGCTCGCTCGGCCATGGCCTCGGGCAGGGGTTAGGGCAGGCGCTCGGCCTGCGGCTCGATCGCTCCGAGGCGCGGGTGTTCGTCGAACTCTCCGATGGCGAGTTGCAGGAAGGTTCGACCTGGGAAGCCGCGATGTCTGCCAGCCATTTCCGGCTCGATGGGCTGGTGGCGCTGATCGACTGCAACGGCATCCAGGCCGATGGCCCGGTGGTGCTCGACATGGAGCCGGTCGCTCAGAAGTGGCAGAGCTTCGGCTGGGAAACTTTCGAGATCGACGGCAATGACATGGACGCCGTGGTTGCGACGCTCGCCAGTGCTCGTCAACGCAACGGCAAGCCCAAGGCCATCGTCCTTCGCACCCTGCCGGGCAAGGGCGTCCGCCGCATCGAACAGAGCGAGAAATCGCATTTCTTCCGCGTCGATGTCAGCCAATGGGATTCGATCATCGACGAGTTCGAACAAAGCGTGGGAGTTAGGTCATGAGCCGCGCCATGGAAGCCGGCCGCACCCTTGCAATGGGCGAGAATGAAGCCGCCGGTGGCGGCCGCCGGTCAGTCGAGGCCCCGTTCGGCAAGGCCCTCGCCCGTCTCGGCCGGCAGCGGCACGAGATCGTCGGGCTCACTGCCGATCTCGGCAAGTACACCGACATCCACCCGTTCCGCGATGCGTATCCCGATCGCTTCTTCAATGTCGGCATGGCCGAGCAGAACCTTGTGGCCGTGGCGGCCGGCCTCGCCCGCACCGGCAAACAGCCCTTCGCCACCACCTATGGGGTGTTCGCCAGCCGCCGCGCCTTCGATTTCGTCGCCATTGCCCTGGCCCATTCCAACCTCGACGTGAAGATCGTCGCCGGCCTGCCGGGGCTCACCACCGGCTATGGCGGCACCCACCAGGCCATCGAGGATCTGGCGCTGATGCGGATGATCCCCGGCCTCACCATCATCGATCCGATGGACGCCACCGAGATCGACGCGGCGACGGTTGCCATGTCGGACCACAAGGGGCCGGTCTACATGCGCCTGCTGCGCGGCGCCGTGCCGGTGGTGCTCGAGCCCGGCTACCGGTTCGAGATCGGCAAGGCGCGCCAACTGCGCGACGGCAAGGATGTCGGCATCATCTCCACAGGGTTCATGAGCGAGCGCGCCATCGATGCGGCGGCTATGCTCGAACAACGCGGCATCTCGGTCGCGGTGCTGCACGTCCCGACCATCAAGCCATTCGACAGTCAAACCGTCGCCGCGTTCGCTGCCTCGGTCGGGCAGGTGGTCACGGCCGAAAACCACGTGGTGGTCGGCGGCCTCGCCAGCCTCGTGGTCGAAACCTTGTTCGATGCCGGGATCGCGAAGAAGGTGACGCGCATCGGTCTGCCCGACCGCTACATCGAATGCGGCGCCGTGCCGACGCTGCAGCAAAAGTATGGGCTGACGGTCGAGGCGGTGGTCGCCACCATAAAGGCACTGAACTAGCCCCGCTCGCGGTGGGGAGTGTTGAGGGAAGAGCAGCACATGAAAATCACCGAGATCGAAACCTTCACCGTCGGCGCCGGCTGGAAGAACTGGCTGTTCGTCAAGGTGCATACCGATGCCGGCATTTACGGCATCGGCGAGGGCACGCTGAACGGTTTCATCGCCACCACCGAGGCGGGCGTGCATGAGCTGAAGCACCTCGCCATCGGCCAGGATCCGCGCCGCATCAGCGCGCTGTGGAAGCGCATGCTCGACAGCGTGTCGCTCGATGGCGGCCACATCCATCGCACCGTGATGGCAGCGGTCGAAGTCGCCTGCTGGGATATTCTCGGCAAGAGCCTCGGCGTGCCGATCCACCAGCTGCTCGGCGGCCAGGTGCGCGACAGCGTGCTCGGTTACGCCAATGGCTGGTATCGCACCGAGCGCACCCCCGAGCACTTCCTCGAGGCGGCCAAAGCCGTGCTCGCCAAAGGCTTCAGGGCGTTCAAGCTCGACCCCTTCGGCACTGCGCAGGGCTTCATCTCGCGTGAAGAGCTAGAGCTCAGCTACGATATTTGTCGCAAGCTCCGCGACGAACTGCCCGCCGACACCCGTATCCTCATCGATGTGCACGCCCGCTTT
>JAEUMC010000366.1 GCA_016793415.1 Devosia sp.
GCGGACGCTAGTGCGTCCGCGAGAAGGGGCGAGGGGGCGTCGTGGCACGGCCGGTGCGAAGTGCGTCCCCTCGCCCCCTTGGGGAGAGGGTCAGGGTGAGGGGTAGCCAAGCACTCAGGTGGTTCAGAATGAAGCGACCGCTTGGATGGCGCGGCGCCATCCAAGCGGTGAGGACCGTGGCTCAGTACTTGTCGTAGATCGCCTGGGTCGAGGCCTGGGCTTCGGCGATGGACTTGTCGAAGTCCCAGCCATCCACCACCACACGCTGCACCAGCTTGGGGATGATGAAGTTGGCCGACATGTCGGCATAGGCGGCGTTGAACACATCCGGATAGGCCGGCGGTGTGCCGGTCTTGGCCAGATCGAGCAGGCCGTTGAGGATGGTGTTGGAGCCGTCGAAGGCCGGGAGCTTTTCCTGATCCTTCAGGACCGGCCCCCAGATGGCGTACTGGAAGTACTCGTTCATGAACTCCGAATTGGCGAGGTGCTCGAGCAGGGATTTGCCCTCCTCCACCAGGGGACTTTTCGCGTTGATGACGCGGCTCTGCGGGCTGACCGGCGAGATGGTGCCGATCGGGCCGGCGGGCAGAGCGGAGAAGCCGGTCGACTCGAACAGTTCCGGGTCGTCCTTGCGCGCGGCGACCGCCACCGAGCCGGTATTGGCGATGAAGCCGACCTGGCCTGAGAGGTAGGCCTGATTGTCGCCCGAACCGTCCCACACCGTGTTGCCCGGCGCGAACAGTCCCTTGTCCCAGGCGCCCTTCAGCCAGGTCAGCCACAGCCGCGTCTCAGGCGAGTCGATGGTTACCCGCTTGCCGGCATCGTCGGCGATGCGACCACCGAAAGATTGCAGCACGCTGGTCTGCAGGTTGCCGTCGCCAACATTGGAGAGGGCAAGGCCGAGGCCCGACAGTGGCGCCTTGTTGATGGCTTCGGCCTGGGTGACGAGTTCGTCCCAGGTCTTGGGCGGCTCGGCGAAGCCGGCGGGCTCCAGCAGGTCCTTCCTGCGCATCAGCAGGTTGCCGCTGACGCCGAACGGAATGGCGGTGCGGCCGCCGGCCACGGCTGTCATGTCGCTGGCCCTGGCCGGACCGTCGAACCAGCCGCCATGGGCGGCGCCGATCCGCTCGTAGACATCGTCGACCCTCGCGAAAACATCCTGCCGCGACAGCAGCGTCAACAGTTCGAGGCCAACGTCGAAAACATCCGGCAGCGTGCCCGAGGCGATCGCGGCGGAGACCTTCTGGGTGATCTCGTTGACGTTGATCAGGACGACCTCGGTCTCGACATTGTTGGCGGCGCCCCAGGCCGTGACGGCGTCAATCAGCAGCTTGTGGGCGGTGTCGCTCAGCACCAGCCCGCCCCAATAGGTGAGCTTCTTCGACTGCGCGATGGCCGGCATCGGGAAGGCTCCCGCAGCCGCGAGGGCCACGCCGCCCGCCGCGCTCGCCAGCACCCGGCGCCGCGTCCAGCCGGTTTTGTTCAGTGTCTCGTTCATTGTTCTGTCCCTCCCAAGATCCGGATGACGGCGGCGCCCTGCCCCCAGGCATCGCCCGCCTCGCCATCAACAAACTGGCATGACAGGTAACAGCATGACTGCATGACATCAAGCCTTGTGGGCTAATCCGTTTTGGTTATGCTGGCGGCGATGAAGCGAGGACAACCATGAGCGAAGGCGATTCCAGCCATGATCTCGGACTGGCGCCGATCTCCCGGCCAAAACTCTATGAGGTGGTGGCAGCGCGCCTCGAGGCGGCGATCCGCGACGGACGGCTGAGGCCGGGGGACAGGTTGCCATCGGAACGCGACCTGATGGAAACCTTCGAGACCGGCCGACCGTCGGTGCGCGAAGCGTTCCTGTTCCTCGAGAAGAAGGGACTGATCGAAACCGAGAACGGCCGGCGGGCGCGGGTGAAGAAGCCCGATGTGGGCAGCGTGCTCGAGTCCCTCGACAGCGTCATTCACCTGTCGCTGCAGGACGGCGAGACCTTCAAGGATCTGTTCGCTGCCCGCTCATTTCTCGAGCAGGCGATGGCGCGGAATGCGGCCAAGAGCATTACCGACGCCCAACTGGCGCTGCTGCGTGAGCGGCTCGAGTTGAATGGCCGGGCCATCGGTGATCGGCACGAGTTCGTCCGCACCGACGCGCTGTTCCACCGCACGCTGTTCGAGGTGGCCGACAACCGCATCTTCGAGGCGGTGCACGATGCCTTTGCCGGTTGGGTCGAAGAACGGCGCTCCAAGCTGCAGCGCGAGTCCTTCACCGAGCAGCACGCGCACCGCCAGCATATCGACATCTTCAATGCCATCGCCGCCCACGACCCCGAAGCGGCGGAGACGGCGATGCGGGATCATCTCAAGGGTTGGTGGGCAGCCTGGGTGACACAGAAAGAGCTGCCGCAGGAGGCATATGCGGATCCGCCGAACGGGCGGGATTAGCTGCCGAGTCCACCGGCCGTAGCTTCCCTCCCC
>JAEUMC010000379.1 GCA_016793415.1 Devosia sp.
GATTTCTGCTTCAAGGCCGATGAGCTCTACCTGATCGCGCTGGGCCCGCACGTCATGTGGGCAGGCGGCGCCGCCGACCTCGTCGAGGACCCGATGAGCCGCGCCCGCTTCCGCCTCGCCATGGATTGCGCCGACCGGGTCTTTCACGTCGAGACCAGCGCCGACGCCATCGAACGCCTGACCGTGGTGTGGGACCTCGAAGGCGCCGAACCGATCATTGGGCTCAGCGCGGCGTAACCCGGCTGACACTTCAGCCGGTATGGGCTGCCCCCACCCCCTGTCCCCTCCCCCTAAACATGGGGAGGGAGACGAAACACCGACGCCAGTGTGAGGGTCTCCCTCCCCTTTCTTAAGGGGAGGGGACAGGGGTGGGGGTCGGCTCGCACCGGCAGCTCGTACCGAGCACCCTAAGCCCCAGCCACCACCGGCACATCCGTGCCGTTCAGCGCTGCCACCACCTCGTCGAGAGAGCGGTCGACAATCCCCAGCTCATGCAGCTTCCGCGCTGTCTCCAGCACATACTCCGGGTTCGCTCCGGACTCGCCCACTCCGGCGCGGACGATCCGCACCTGCTCGGCAATGGCGAGCTTGCCGGCATATTGCAGATGCCGCGTATCGGCGAGGAAGGCCAGCGACGGCACGAGGCCGCCATCGGCAAGCTCGATCTGCCGCGTCGCCTCGCGGTAGACGCCGCGATCCATCTCGCGTTCGCTGAGATAGGCGTGCACCCCATCCCACGCCGCATCTTCCACCTCGAACGCCATGCCGCGGCACGAACCGCCCGGCATCAACCCAAACACCAGCCCGGGTCGCGCCTCGGTGCCGCGGTGCCGGTAGGAGTAGATGCAGAGCCGGCGATGCACGCCGCGCAGCAGCGCCGGCACCTGCCGAACAAAGGCAAAGCCCGGCCGCCAGATCAGCGAACCGTAGCCGAACACCCAATGCGTTGAATTCTGCTGCACGAAACGTCCACCCGCCTTGCCGCGGTCACGTTCCTACCGATACGGTCCGCGCCGCGCAATTGGCGCGCCGGAATGGGAGACCTGACGTTGCGGAAGTTCATGTGGCTCGCCATCGCGGTGGTTGTCGTGGTCGGGCTGTGGACCGCCGGCTGGTTCTGGGCGGCCGGCGAGGCGACGCGGCAGGTGAAACTGCTCGGGGAGGCCGACGGCGAAACCGCGCCCAGGCTGACCTGCGGCACCTTCGACGTCTCGGGCTTTCCGTTCCGCTTCGACCTCGAATGCCTCGACGCCACGGTCGTCGACCAGGATCTCACCGCGACCTTCGCCGGCCTCAAGGGCTCGGTGCTGGTCTATGCCCCCACGCACCTGATCTTTTCCGCCAAGGCGCCGTTCAGCCTCGCCGACGCCTTCTCCGGCAGCCAGCGCCGGCTGGATTTCGGCGCCCTTGAAGGCAGCCTGCGGCTGACCTCGACCGACCTGGTGCGCGGCTTCAGCGGCGAGGGGTGGCGCATCGCGCGCTTCTCGCTGGTCGCCGACGACCTGACGCTCACCGACACCGTCGCCGGCGAGATCGTCGAGGCACGCAGCAAGCACCTCGAAGCACACCTGCTCGACGTTCCCGAGTTGCACGACAAGGCGGCCGGCACCGCTGCTCTGCGCGGGTACCTGACAACCACGGCGCTCGACCTGCCCGGCCTGCAGATCGCAGCCGCCGACACCAGCGCGGAGATCGAACTCACTGCCGTACCCGACGACCTCCGCGTCTTCGGCGAGCCCGACGCCCTGCGTCGCTGGCAGGCCGCCGGGGGCACGCTGAGCCTCACCAAGCTCAGCGGCAGCCAACCGCAGCCCGACGAGCGCTTCGAGGTCACCGGCCAGCTGAAACTCAATGGCGGCGGCTACCCCGAGGGCGAGATCAACTATACCACCAAGGGCGTGCTCGATCGCTTCGCGCAGTTCCTGCCGGCCATACAACTCGCCATGCTGCGCGGCGCCCCCGGCGACGATGGCACGTTCCGCAACACCCTCACCATCGTCGACGGGCAGGTGAAGCTGCTCGCCGTGCCGTTCGCGCAGCTGCTGCCGCTGTTCTGATTGCTTGGCGGCTGCAGCCCCGCCCCCTCCCGGCCTCCCCCATCAAGGGGGAGGTGTGGGCCGGTGGAGTTGGCTCGATCGTGCCTCACACTCCGAGCGGCATCTCCCCCTTGTGGGCGAGGGCCAGGAGCGCAAACGCTCAGAGCGACCCGCAGGGGCTATCAGGCGTCCTCGCCGCCGCCGTGCTCGCGCACGGTGACATCGGGGATGTCGGTCGGCGGCACCACGGCGGCCTCGGGCGTGCCGTGCGGGCGGCCGAAGTCCGGCGCGGCGGTCTCCTGGCCGGCGGTGATGATCGAGCGCCGGATGGCGCGGGTGCGGGTGAACAGCGCCTGCATCCCCTCGCCGTCGCCGACCCGCACCATCCGCTGCAGCGTGGAGAGGTCCTCGAGGAAGCGCCCGAGCATCTCCAGCACCGCCTCGCGGTTGGTGAGGAACACGTCGCGCCACATCACGGGGTCACTGGCCGCGATACGCGTGAAATCTCTGAATCCCGAGGCCGAGAACTTGATCACCTCTGATTGCGTTGCCGCTTCCAGATCGGCGACCGTGCCGACGATATTGTAGGCGATGAGGTGCGGCACGTGGCTGGTGATCGCCAGCACCAGGTCGTGGTGGGCGGCATCCATCACCTCGACGTTCGAGCCGAGCGCGCCCCAGAACGACACCAGCCGGTCGACCGCCACGGGGTCGACCTCCGGCTTGGGGGTCAGCACGCACCAGCGCCCGACGAACAGGTCGGGGAAGCCGGCCGACGGGCCGGAATGCTCGGTGCCGGCGATCGGGTGCCCAGGGATGAAGTGCACGCCGGCCGGCATCAGCGGCTCCAGCACCTTCATCACCTGGCCCTTGACCGATCCGACATCGGAGAGAATGGCGCCGGGCGCCAGGTGCCCGCCGATCTGCTTCATCACGTCGGCATAGACGCCGACCGGAGTGCAGAGGATCACGAGATCGGCGCCCTCGACCGCCTCAGCCGCATCGAGCGTGTAGATGTCTCCCAGCCCCAGCGACCGCGCCTCCTCGAGCGTCGCCGCCTTGCGCGTGGTGATGGCGATGGTCTTGGCGAGGCCTTTGAGTTTCACCGCCCGGGCGATGGACGACCCGATCAGGCC
>JAEUMC010000483.1 GCA_016793415.1 Devosia sp.
GGCCTGGCTATAGCCCCAGTACGGGTTCACCGCCGGGGTCTTCTCGGTGATGATGTAGTGCCGGGCCGGCTTCTCGTAGACCGAAGCCGACGAGATGAAGATGTACTGTTTGGTGTTGCCCGCGAAGGTCGCGATGTCCTCGGCCATCTGCTCGGGCGTGAACACCATGAACTGCGCCACCACGTCGAACTGCATGGCGCCGAGCTTCCGGTACGAGGCCGGGTCCTTCATGTCGCCGACGATCGAGGTGACCCCCGCCGGCAACGCCGCGTCACGCTGGCCGCGGTTGAACACGCTGACTTGGTGCCCCTGCCTGACCGCATACTCGACGCAGGGCAGCGAAATCTGCCCGGTACCCCCAACGAACAGCACGTTGAGACCCATGGATATTCTCCCACTCCATCACGGGCGGCAGATGACCATTTGTGGGTGCAGATGACAACCGCCGAGCCTGAGGCGCGAGCCAAGGCAGGTTCGGCATCGGAGAAATCGGCTGCCTGGCATCGCTGTCACAAATGCGTCACAATATGATCGTTGCTCGATCAAGTCATATGATCACTTGGGGAAGAGCTTGATCAACATTGTTATCCCGATGGCGGGACGGGGCTCGCGCTTCGCGAGCACGGCAGAGCGAGCTCCCAAACCTCTGATCGAGGTGCAACCAGGCCGGCGGATGATCGACTACGTGGTCGAATACCTGCGTCTCGCCGAACCGCATCGCTTCATTTTCGTGTGCCTCGCCGAACACGCCCGCGACCACCGCCTGCCCGAACTGCTCGCCGGCCTCGCCCCTGGCCACGAACTGGTGCTCACCGATACGATCACCCGCGGCCCCGCCGCGACCGCGCTGCTGGCCGCCCCGCTGCTCAACCCGAACGACGAGTTGCTGATCGCCTATTGTGATTGCTTCTTTACCGCAGACATCAACGCCTTCCTTGCCAAGCTGCGCGATGCTGCGGCCGATGGCGGCGTGCTGGTCTATCCCTCGGCTGGCTCGATGGAAGCCTACGGCATCGTCGACCCGGCCGGGCGCGTCCTGCGGATCGTCGAAAAGCAGGTGATCAGCGGCGATGCGATCGCCGGCCTCTATTACTTCCGCCACGCGGCCGAGTTCATGGCCCGCGGCGAAGAGAGCATCGCGGCCACCCCCGACGATCTGGAGGTGTTCGTCTCGACCGTCTGCAACAATCTCATTGCCGGTGGCGGCCATGTGCTCGGCCAGCGGATCGAGCGCCACCAGCGAATCGAGATGGGGACACCAGCCGATCTCGCCCTGTCCCGCTTCTGGCTTGAAACTCACCGTCCGGCGGCCGCGGCCGGGGGGCCTGAACGCCGATGACGCGTCCCGTCGGTCGACCTAGGCTCGACCGACCCTCGCGTCAGCGCTCACCCTTCTCGTAGGGCTGCCCCAAAGCCGCCGGCGCGCCGCTTCGGGTGGCCGACACCGCCAGCACCACGATGGTCAGCACATAGGGCAGCATGATCAGGAACTGCAGCGGTATGCCGACCGGCAGCAATTGCGCCCTGAGCTGCAGCGCTTCGGCCGCGCCGAACAGCAGCGCCGCCACCATCACCCCGAACGGGTGCCGGCGCCCGAGGATCAGGATGGCGAGCGCGATGTAGCCCCGCCCGGCCGTCATGTTGTCGAGGAACACCCCGGTGGCGCTGATCGACAGGAAGGCGCCACCGAGGCCGGCCAGTGCCCCGCTCACCGCTACCGCCGCATAGCGGATCGCCACAGGATCGAGCCCCAGCGTCTCGGCCGCCTCCGGATGCTCGCCCACCGCCTTGATCGCGAGCCCGATGGTCGAGCGCTGCATCACCAGCCAGCCGCTGACGACCAGCGCCAGTGACAGGTAGGTCAAGGGGTCATGCTGGAACAGCAGCGGCCCGAGGATGGGGATTTCCCCCAGGGGGCCGAAGTCGATCGGTGCGAATGGGGTGATCCGCGGCGAGGCGGTACCTGAACCGAAGGCGAGGCGGAAGAAATAGGCCGAGACCCCGAGCATCAGGAGGTTGAAGGCGATCCCCACCACCACCTGGTTGGACCTGAGCGTCACGGCATAGAAGGCGAGCCCCAGCCCTGCCAGCGCGCCGATCAGCACCGCGACGCCGGCGCCGAGCCACAGGTTGCCGCTCCAGTGGACGGTGATGAAGCCGGTAAAGCAGCCGATCAGCATCATGCCTTCGAGCCCGATATTCAGCACCCCGGACTTTTCAGCGAACATCCCGCCCAAAGCCGCAAGGAGGATCGGGATCGACAGCCGGACGCTCGCAGCGATGAACCCGGCAAGGACCGGATCAGTGAGAAACTCCATGGCTCAGCTCACGGCACGCTTGCGGAACAGTCTTGGCAGGGCGTTCTGGGCGATCAGCAGCAGCACCACCAAAGCCTGGATCACCGTGGTCAAGGCGCTCGGCACCCCGGCCGCCGATTCCATGGTGGTCGAGCCGATCTGCAGCGCCGCGAACAGCATGGCAGCGGCCAGCACGCCGAGCGGATTGGTCTGGCCCAGCAGCGCCACGATGATCGCCGTGTAGCCGAAGCCCGGCGACAGGTTCTCGATCATCCGCCGCTGCACCCCTGCCACCTCCGAGAAGCCGGCCAGCCCCGCCAGCGCCCCGCAGATCAGGAAGCCGGTCCACAACGCCGCCTTGACGTTCATGCCGGTGTTTTCGGCGGCCCGCGCATTGTGCCCGACAGCTCGCAGCCGGAACCCCGCCACCGAGCGCCACAGAAACACCTGCGCCACGATCGCCACGACGACCACCAGCAGCAGCCCGGCATGGAGCCGCGTGCCCTCGAGCAGCATCGGCAACCGCGCCTCGGCCGCAAGCCGCGCCGTACGCGCCAGGGGCGAGCCGGGATCCTGCAGCGGCCCATGCAGCAGATAGCCGACGAAATAGATGGCGATGTAGTTGAGCATGATGGTGGTGATCAGCTCGTCCGCCCGGAACTTGAGTTTCAGCACTCCGGCGATCGCCGACCACGCGGCGCCGGCAATTGCTGCCGCAGCGCCCATGGCCGGCAGCACCAGCCATTGCGGCTGGCCGCCGAGCTGCAGCCCGACCCATGCGGCGGCGACGCCGCCGATGAACAACTGGCCCTCGGCCCCGACATTGAACACCCCGGCGCGGAAAGCCAGCGCGATGCCGATGCCGCACAAGGCCAGCGGCACGGTGCGGATCGCCGTCTCTGCCAAGCCATTGGTGCTGCCCAGCGACGCCTCGAACAGGCTGAGATAGGCGAGCACCGGATCGCGCCCGATCGCCGCGATCAGCAGCGCCCCGATGGCAAACGCCGCGACCACGCAGAGAACGCCCGACAGCACCGAGCGCGGCAGCAGCCAGCGCCTCGCGACCTCGACCGCAGCCGCCGATGCACTTTCGCTCATGCCGCCCTCCCGGCCATCAGCAGCCCCAGTTTCTCGACGCTGAAATCAGCCCGCGCCACCACGCCCGTCACATGCCCCTTGAACAGCACGACGATCCGGTCGGCCAGCGCCAGCACCTCGTCGAGCTCGGTGGAAATCAGCAGCACTGCTGCTCCCGCGGCGCGCCGCTTCAGCAACTGGCTCTGCAGGAACGCCGTCGCGCCGATATCGAGGCCGCGTGTCGGCTGCACCGCCACCACCAGCCGCGGGTCGCGGCTCAGCGCCCGCCCCAGCACCACCTTCTGCTGGTTGCCGCCCGACAGCGAGCCGATCGTCTGCTCGACACTCCCCAGCCGCACGTCGAAATCCGCCACCAATTGCCCCGCAAAGCGGCGTGTTTCACCCAGCCGTCGCATACCCCAGCGGGCAAAGCGCGGTCGTCCGGCTTCCTCGGCCACCGCATTGTCGGTAACGGACATTTTCTCGAAGATCGCCGTGCGATGCCGGTCCTCCGGGATATGGGCCAGCCCTGCGGCGATGCGCTCTGCCACCGGAGCGTGCGTCATCTCGACCCCGTCGATCAGTACACGGCCGCTGTCCGGCCGCTGCAGACCGACGATCGCTTCGGCCAGCTCCTGCTGGCCATTGCCGTCGACCCCTGCCACCGCAACGATCTCGCCAGCGCCGACCGAGAGGCTCACCGCTTCGAGCCGCCGCACCCCGCGCGCGTCGGTCAGCCCCAGCCGATCGACTTCCAGCAACGCGCGACCAGCCAGCGGCTGGCCTTCGAGCTGCGGCAGGCTGACCTCACCACCCACCATCATCCGGGCAATCTTGCGCGGTTCGGTGTCGGCGGTACGGAGCGATCCCGCCACCTTGCCGCGCCTGAGCACGGTGATCCGGTCGGTCACCGCCATCACTTCATTGAGCTTGTGCGAAATGAAGACGATCGCCGTGCCGGCCGCCGCCAGCGCGCGCAGCACCGGAAACAGGGCCGCCGCTTCCTGCGGCGTCAGCACGGCGGTCGGCTCGTCCAGCACCAGGATCTTGGCGCCGCGATAGAGCGCCTTGACGATCTCCACCCGCTGCTGGCTCGCCACCGACAACTCGCCCGCCAGCGCCCGTGCGTTTACCGCCAGCCCATAGCGCGCGCCCAGCGCATCGATTTCGTCGGCCAGCCGGTCGAGCCGCGGAAACCAGGTCCGCACTTCCTTGAGACCGAGCGCGATGTTCTCGGCGACGCTGAGCGTCGGCACCAGCATGAAGTGCTGGTGCACCATGCCGATGCCGAGCCGTCGCGCTTCCAGCGGCCCGTCGATCACGACCGGCTGCCCGCCGATCTCGATCGACCCGGCCTGCGGCTGGATCAGCCCGGCCAGCGCCCGCATCAGCGTGGTCTTGCCGGCGCCGTTCTCGCCGAGCAGCGCGTGGATTTCTCCCGGCGCGACGGCAAAGCTCACATCGTCATTGGCCACCA
>JAEUMC010000515.1 GCA_016793415.1 Devosia sp.
CTCCTCGTGATCCTCAACGCCATCCTGCGCGACCAAAAACCATGGAGACAAACTTGACCGCCAAGACAGTCGCTCCCCCGCCCCGCGGGGGAGGATTGGGAGAGGCCAGTGCTTCCGTCACACAAACCGCGCCGCATTATCCGCGACATAATCCACCAGCCGCCGCGCCGCCCGGCCGGTGACGCGCGAGACATCGCCCGAATCCGCCGCCACCCACCCCTGCGTCACCGGATAGAAGATCGGCGCCAGGTGCTCGGCATATTCGCGCGTCAGCCCGATGCGCTCGGCCGAGGCGATAAACTGGCTGACCTCCACCGGCTCGTAGCGGATCGGCTTGCCGCTCACTGCCGAAAGCACTGAAGCGGCCTCGGCATAGGTGAGGCTTTCGGCCCCGGTAAGCGTCAGCGCCTCGCCGTCGAAATCCGGCCGGGTCAGCGCCGCCGCCGCGACATCGGCAATATCGCGCGCATCGACGAAGCTGGTCCGGG
The DNA here is from genome assembly GCA_016793415.1 of Devosia sp. GTDB lineage: Bacteria > Pseudomonadota > Alphaproteobacteria > Rhizobiales > Devosiaceae > Devosia_A. The sequence continues at coordinate 489 of JAEUMC010000515.1, forward strand.
TCTCGCCCGCCGGCAGCTGGATCAGCCCACGCTCGCGCACGTCTTTCAGCCAATAGGTGTGAAAGTTGTCGAAGAACCAGTTCGGGCGGAGCAGTACATAGGGCGCCCCCGAAGCCTCGATCTTCCGCTCCAGCTGGCGGAACGGGATCGCCTCGTCGGCATCCACCCCGATAGCCGATTGCAGCACGATCTTGATGCCCCTGGCCGCCGCGGCATCGACGAAACCGCTGAGCATGTGCAGCGGGTGGTGCGGGCCTGTAGGCACCACCAGATAGATCGCATCGACGCCGTCGAGTGCTGCGGCGAAGCTCGCGGGCGCCTCGAAATCGAGCCGGGTGGCCTCACCCAGGCTGGCCTTACCGCTGCGCGAGGCGGCACGGACGCGATGGCCCAGCGCCAGGAGGCGCGGCACCAGATGTTTGCCGACGGTGCCGGTGGCGGCGGTGACGAGAATGCTCGAGGACATGGGAAGTGCTCCGTTTGTTGCCGGCCACATGTCGGTCACCTCGATGAGCCGATCCATGCTCATCACGAGCAATTCCATTGCCGATCGTCTCATCCGGCATTATCTATTCCGCATGACAGTGCTCGACCAATGGATGCGGATGTACTCCCGGCCCCAGCTCACCCTGGTGCGCAGTGCCGTGGTGGGCCGCTGGGGGTTCAGGCTCGACCCTGGCGCCACGGTAGCCTTTCACCTGGTGAAGCGGGGCAGCGGCTGGCTGCGCCGCCCGGGCGTGCCGGCCATCCGGCTCGCTGAGGGCGACCTCGTCGTCATCGCCAATGGTGAGGCGCATGATGTCACCGATACGAAAGACGGCCTCGCTGAACCGGTCGCCGAGTTCGCGCAGCGCAGTTTCGAGTTCAGGGGCCGTGAGCCCGACGCGGTGATCTTTTGCGGCACGCTGCGCGCCGATACCGCCCGGCGCCAGACCGGGGTGTTCGCCATCCCGCCCTTCATCCATCTGACGGGCGCCGAGATCGCCGACGATCCGGGCATTGCCGGGCTGGTGTCGCTGCTCGGCGCCGAGCTCGAATGCACCTTTGAAGGCAACGAGACGCTGATCGAGAGCCTCACCTCAGGGCTGATGATCTACGTGCTGCGCCGCGCCGCCGAACAATCCGGCCACTCCCCCGGCTGGCTGGTGGCGATGAACGATCCGCAGCTGGCGCGCGTCTTCCAGGCCATCCATTCGACACCCGCCGAGCCCTGGACGGTCGAGCAGATGGCCGATTCCGCCGGCCTCTCCCGCGCCACCTTCTCCCGCCGCTTCGCCGAGCGGGTCGGTGAACCGCCGCTCAGCTACCTCACCGCCTGGCGCATGACGCTCGCCGGGCGGCGACTCTTGCAGGGCAAGCAACCCCTGTCCCGCATCGCGGCAGAAGTCGGCTACAGCTCGGAAGCAGCGTTCAGCCGGGCATTCAAGCGCCACCACGGCGTGGCGCCGGCGGCGTATCGGAATGTGGGAGTGGCGGGTTAGCCACGGGCGATGCCCCCATCGTCCCCTCGCCCCTCCTAGCGGACGCGAGAGCGTCTGCGGGGGGAGAGGGTCAGGGTGAGGGGTAGCCAAGCACGCCGGCCGAGCAGTTACCCTGATCCCTTCTGCCCTCAGGGGAGAAGGTGGCGCGAAGCGCCGGTTGAGGGGTGAAGCGGTGCAACATGCTGGGCGTACCAGCATACTGAGACGCTGAACCCCTCCCCCAGTTCCGCTACGGACTTGTCAGTCCTAGCTCCACTACCCTCTCCCCTCAGGGGCGAGGGGAACATGGGCGACCGCAGTGCGCTTGGCGCCCCTCACCCCAGCCCTCTCCCCCCCGCGGACGCTCTCGCGTCCGCTAGGAGGGGCGAGGGGGCGGTGTGGCACCGCTGGTACAAAGTCACACCCTTCTGCAAGAATTCCCCGGCACGAACTTCGGGCTCAGCACGAAATCCTGCGCTGGCTCGGCCGCCGCGTCCGAACTGGTGATCCTCTGCAACAGCCGCCGCGCGATGATGCCGCCCAGCTTCAGCGTGTCCTGCACCACCATGGTGATGCGCGGGGTGATGACGTTGCTCCACTGCACGTCATCGATCATGCACAGCGAAATGTCGCCCGGGCAGTTGAAGCCCAGTTCCTGCATCGCCTGCAGCGCCGCCAGCGCCACCGCGTTATTGGCGCCGAGGATGGCAGTGGGCCGTTCGGGCTGGATCAACAGCCGCATCGCCGCCTCATAGCCGGCCGAGCGGGTGAACTGGCCATCGACGACGTAGTTGGGGTTCACCTCGACCCCGGCGCTGGCCATGGTCTCCATGAAGCCGCGATAGCGTTCGGACGCGGTGTGCATGTGCTGCGGCCCGGCGATGAAGGCGATGCGCCGGTGCCCCAGCTGCAACAGGTGTTCGGTCAGCATGGCGCCGGCGAGGTAATTGTCCGAGCCGACGAAATCGCGCTCGATGCCGGCGACCTTCTGGTCGAAGCAGACCATCGGCACCTTGATGCTTTCGACGAACTTCACATAGTCCGCTCCGAAGCTCGATGGCGCCAGCGCCAGGCCGGCGATCTTCAGCCCGATCAGGTGCTCGACCAGCGCCTGCTCCCGCTCCGGCTTGCCCGAGGAGTCGGTGATCAGCACGAAATGCTCGTGCTCGAGCGCATAGTTCTCGAGTTCGCGACGGATATCGCCGAAGAACGGGTTGCCGACATTGCCGACCACCAGCCCGATCATCTTCGAGCGGCCCCGCGCCAGGCTCTGCGCCAGGGGGTCGGCGACATAGCCCACCGCCGCCACGGCGCTGCGGATCTTCTCCAGCGTCTTCTGGCTCACCCGGCCCGGATTGCTGAGCGCCAGCGACACGGTCGAAACCGAGACGTCGGCGAGTTTCGCAACGTCGCGAATGGTGGCCATCAGTCTGCTCTCGAACCGCTTCTATGCAACGTCGGGACCGCTCGGGTGGGTGGCTCAGTCGGCAATTCTCTTGCAATACCTAGCAGTTGCAGGGTTTCGCGCAACCGAAATCCACCGAACTGCCCTGTTCCAGAATCCGCCTTGACTCATGGCGCGGTCGCCATCAGGATGAAAATCGAACCGGTTCGATAGTCCGGATAGGAGGATAGATTGGATAGCGCACTCACCATCAGCGGTGGCCTCGACTCGTCTGCCGGCAAGGCCTGGTTCAGCAATGACCGCTTCGGCATGTTCATTCATTTCGGGCTTTACGCCCTCGCCGCGCGCCATGAATGGGTGCAGCACCGCGAGGAGATTTCGCCCGAGGCCTACGCCAAGTATTTCGAGAACTTCGACCCCGACCTCTACGACCCCAGGGAGTGGGCGCGCCGGGCGCGCGAGGCCGGGATGAAATACGTGGTGCTGACCGCCAAGCACCACGAAGGCTTCTGCCTGTGGGATAGCAAGTTCACCGACTACAAGGCGACCAACACCCCCTACGGCAAGGACCTGTTGAAGCCTTATGTCGAGGCGTTCCGCGCCGAGGGTCTGAAGGTCGGCTTCTACTACTCGCTGATCGACTGGCACCATCCGGAGTTCCCGATCGACGGCATCCATCCGCTGCGCAACCACCCCGATGCGCTCGAGATGAACAAGAGCCGCGATGTCCGGAAATATGCCGAGTACATGCACAACCAGGTGCGCGAGCTGCTCACCGGGTTCGGCGAGATCTCGGTGATCTGGTTCGACTTCAGCTATCCCAAGCGCGAGTACAGGGGCATGCCCGGCAAGGGCCGCGCCGACTGGCAGTCCGAGGAACTGATCGGGCTGGTGCGCGAGCTGCAGCCCAACATCATCGTCGGCGACCGGCTGGACCTCCCCACCGATGGCAACTTCCCCAAGGATCTGGCCACGCCCGAGCAGTATACGCCGCGCGTCGCCCCCACCATCAACGGCAAGCCGGTGCGTTGGGAAGTCTGCCACACCTTCTCGGGCTCGTGGGGCTACCACCGCGACGAGAACACCTGGAAGGACGCCGGCCAGCTGATCAATATCCTGATC
>JAEUMC010000573.1 GCA_016793415.1 Devosia sp.
GGAAGGATTGATGGTGGCCGACGGACATGACGGGGCGATCCTCAGGATGGCCGGGGAAACGCCGCTGCCGCCGGCGCGCCGCAAGGCGATGCTGCTGAAGCTCACGCGGCTGGGCGCCGACCGCATCCATGTGCTGATGGACCCCAATGACCTCTAGCCGGCCGACCGGGGCCGACGGGCTCACGGTGGCGGTGCTGCGCTCGTTCAACGCCTTCACGGCAATCGAGCCCGAATGGCAGGAGCTGTTCGCTGCGGCGGCGTATCCGACGCCATTTCTCCGCCACCGCTGGCTTCGCCTCTCATGGGAGCTGCGCTCCGGGCGCTTCCCCAACCGCCTCAGGGTGGTCCTCATCCGCCGGCACGGGGTGCTGATGATGGCCGGCGCGTTCGTTCTCGGCATGCGCCGGCTGAAGCCGCAGTTCGAGTTCCTTGCCTCCGGTACGCCGCAATATCACGACCTGCTGTGGCGCCCCTGCGACAGCACCGGGCGGCAGGCCGAACTGCTGCTCGAAGCACTGCTGATCGAGACGACGCTCCAGGCAAAGTTCGCCACACGCTACCTGCGCGACATCTCCCCACTGCGAACGGCCATGCGATCGGCCGGACTGGAGCAGCGCGTGCAACACGAGTGGCCCAGCCCATATATCGCACTCGACGCGCATGCCGATTTTGCCGGCTATCTCGGCACACTCTCGGCGAACCTGCGCAACGATCATCTGCGACGGCTGCGCCGCTTCGCCGACACCGGCGTCGACTATGCGATCGAGACGGGTGCCAGCGCCCGCGAGGTGGTGCGCTGGTGCTTCGACAGCAAACGCGACTGGCTCGACCGCACCGGGCAGGAGGCCGAATGGCTGCGCACTGGCCACGTCGACCGGTTCTTTCAGGCCTTCATCGCAGGCGATGACGATGGTGCGGAAACCTGGGTGGCGTCGCTTCGCCGCGAGGGGCGCATCCTTGCTGCCTCGCTGGTGTTCATCGAGCGGGACGGCGCGTTCTACTCCCACGATCCGGCGTTTGCCAGTTTCTCACCCGGGCGCACCCTGACGCTGCTGCTGATCCAATCCGCCTTCGCGCACGGGCTTCGGGAGTTCGACCTTGGGGTCGGTGCGCTCCAATGGAAGCAGCGGTTACGGCCCGAAATGCGTACCTCCACCATCGAAAGCATCCGCCTCAAGTGAAGATGCCACCGCCGATCGTCATCGTGTTCTTCCTGCATGCGCTGGCGCAGGGCGGCATGTTCAGCCGCATCCCCGACATGCAGCTGGCACTCGGGCTCAACGAAGCCCAGCTCGGCCTGGCGCTGCTCGGCCAGCCGGCGGGCGCCATCCTGTCGTTTCTGGTTTCCAGCCAGGTGGTGGAGCGGGTGGGGACACGCACCGTCATGCTGACCACGATACCGCTGCTGGCCCTGGTGCTTGTCGGCATTGCCCTCGCGCCGAGCCTCATCCTGATGGGGGTCGGCTTTGCCGTGTTCGGCGCGGCGTTCGCGCTCAGCAATATCGCGCTCAATGTCGAGGCCGACCGGGTGGAAGCCGCCAGTGGGCGACGACTGATGAACACCTGCCACGGGATCTGGAGTATCGGCGTGCTCACCGCCTCGCTGATCGGCACGGCGATGCGCGGGTTCGACATCTCCCCGGCGGTGCATTTCGCCGTCATCCTCGTGCCGGTGCTGGTCGGCATGGCGCTGTTCGGCCTGCCGATGCAGCCGGCGCCGGCTCGGCCGCACAGCTCGGCGCGCACCGGCTTCCGCATCGCGCTGCCCACCCCGATGACGCTGCTGCTGCTCGGCTACGCCTTCGGCGCTTCGCTGCTCGAGGGCGGACTGCGCAACTGGTCGGTGATCTTCATGCGCGACAGTTTCGTTGCACCCGACTGGGTCGACACCCTGACCTTGCCGGCCTTCATGACCGCCCAATCGGTTGGCCGGCTGCTGGCCGATCGCGCCGTGCATCGCTGGGGTCCGGTGCAGCTGGCGCGCGGGCTGACGGTCACGGCGCTGATCGGGCTGCTGCTGGTGGTGTTCTCCCCCAACCTGATCGTGGCGCTCTGCGGTTTCACGCTGATCGGCTTCGGGGTCTGCGTGTCGTTCCCGCTTTCCACCTCGGCGGCGGCGCGGCTCGGCGACCGGCCGGCTTCCGAGAATGTCGCGGCACTGACCATGAGCCAGCAATTGCTGCTGCTCGGCGCCCCGGCGCTGCTGGGCTGGATCGCCAGCACGGCCTCGATCCGCATCACCTTCGCGGTGCTGCTGCCGCCACTGCTGCTGGCGTTCTACCTGGCGCGCTATCTGGCGCCAAAAACTCCGCCTGAGCGTGTCGCTCCACCCCACCCTTGATCCCTCCCCATCAAGGGGAGGGAGACGACTGACAGTTCGGTGAACTCGATCGGCCTCCCTCCCCCTTGTGGGGAGGGAATGAGGGT
>JAEUMC010000646.1 GCA_016793415.1 Devosia sp.
TGAGGCGGAATATCGCCTCACCATGCGCATCCTGGTTCGGCTCGCTTCGATCCTTCCGCGCCTCTTGCTGGCGCTCACGCTGCTGCTTGCGGCGAACCCGGTTTTCGCTGACGAAGCCGCCGATCGCGCCGCCATCGACAAGCTGTTCGCCCAGTTGCGAGTGGCGCCCGATGCCGCGACGGCGCAGGCCATCGACGCACAGATCTGGACCTACTGGACCACCCCATCCGACCCGATCCTTGCCGGCCGCATGCGTGAAGTGCTGACCGCCCGCGGCATGGGCGACGCGGCCGGCGCGCTGCGCCTGCTCGATAAGCTGATCGCCGACTACCCCGACTATGCAGAGGGCTGGAACCAGCGCGCCACCATCTATTACACGCTCGGCGATTTCGAGGCCTCGATCGCCGATTGCGAGAAGGTGCTGGCCATCGAGCCCCGCCATTTCGGTGCCCTCTCCGGCCGCGCCCTGATGTATCTGCAACTGGGCAAGCGCGCCCTGGCGCTGAAGGATATGGCCGCCGCGCTGGCGGTACACCCGTTCCTCAACGAACGGCGCCTGTTCCCCGAACTGGGTGAACCGATGACGCAGATCTGACCCGCGCCTGCTGCCCCTCCCGCATTTCCTCCGCCACCCCATATTTGTGGAGCAACCGGCGCCCACCGGTGCCGAACTGAAAGGCCTGTTATGTCTGACGAACTTGCCGTCGAGCACGAAGAAGCCAATGGTCGCGGTCGCTATGTGGTCTATCTGCCCGATGGATCCGAAGCCGAGATGACCTACCAGCGTCGCGATGCCAGGACGATCATTGCCGATCATACCGGCGTGCCGCCACAGCATCGCAACCTCGGTCTCGCACTGAAGCTGGTGGAAGCCGCTATTGCCGATGCCCGGGCTACCGGCGGCAAGATCGTGCCAGTGTGCTCCTATGTCGTGGCGCAGTTCCGTCGCCACCCCGAATGGGCCGACCTGCAGGCCTGAGGTCCGCGGCATTTTAGTCAAATGCTAACCATCAGGACGCTTTGCCCGGCCCGCTGAGGCAACCCATCGGGTCTCGCCGCGGTTTCCCCATCCGTAAAGGAACCGGAAACCATGCGCCTCGTGCTCGCAACTCTGGCTGTTGCCGTCGCCACCCTCTCCTCGCAAGCGCAGGACGCACCGGCCGTGTCGGCAACGCCGCTCACTGCTGAAGCGGTGAACGGCGCCGACATCTCTACCATTTCGGCGGTCTACACGCCGCAAGCCGAACCGACCGATCCCTCGCTTGCCGGGGAGCGGCACCCGGATCCGGCAGTTGTCCGGCTGCGGGTGCTGCTGGATCGGGCCGGCGCCTCGCCGGGTGTCATCGATGGATACGATGGCGACAATGTCCGCAAGGCGGTGCTCGCCTTCGAGCTGATGCACGGATTACCGCCCGATGGAGCGTTGGACCCCGATGTGCTCGCGGCGCTCGAGACCGGCGGTCCGGTGATCGGCGACTACGCCATCATCGCCGACGATCTCAACGCCATCGGCGAGCCGATCCCGAAGGATTACGCCGAGCAGGCGAGACGCAAGTTCCTCGGCTATGCCTCGATCGAGGAATCGCTGGCCGAACGCTTCCACATGGATATCGACCTGCTGAAGGCGCTCAATCCTGGGGCCCGTTACACGGTCGGCGAACCGGTCTACGTCGCCGCATATGGCCCCGACCTCCAGGGGGAGGTCGTGCGCATCGAAGCCGACAAGTCACTGCGTCAGGTCCGCGCCTATGACGCGGACAATCGGCTGATCGCCGCCTATCCCGCCACCATCGGTTCGGAGGAGAACCCGTCTCCCTCAGGCACTCACCTTGTCGAAGCCATCGTTGCGATGCCCGAGTATACCTACAACCCCAGGATCAACTTCCAGCAGGGCGAGAACACCAAGGTGCTCACCATTCCGCCGGGGCCCAACGGACCCGTCGGCTCGATGTGGATCGACCTGAGCGAACCGACCTTCGGCATCCACGGCACCCCCGAACCCTCGCTGATCGACAAGACGGGGTCGCATGGCTGCGTGCGCCTGACCAACTGGGATGCCAACGAGCTGGCAAAAATGGTGAAGCCGGGCGTGCCGGTAGACTTCATCGGCGAGGACGCAAAGGCCGCCCCGTAGGGCGGCCTGCATGTTCACGCAGCGAGGAAATCCCGCACTGCCAGCAGTTCCTCGCGGCGGATCTCGTGGCCGCCTTCGTGCCAGAACAGCGTCAGCTCGGCACCCTGCTCCTTGAAGTAGCTCGCGAGCAGTTCGGCCGAATGCACCGGCGCGATCGGATC
>JAEUMC010000720.1 GCA_016793415.1 Devosia sp.
CCTCTTCGGCGAGGATGGTCAGCCCCTCGGGAGAGACGTCGGCAAAGCCGCCGCGCACGTAATAGACGTGGCTGATCCCGTCATTGCGAACGACGGTGACGAAACCCGGCTTCAACGTGGTCATCAGCGGCGCGTGGTCGCCCAGCACGGTGAAATAGCCATCGGTGCCCGGCACGGTCACCGACTTGACGGTCTCCGACAGCAGCAGCCGCTCGGGCGAGACGATTTCGAGTTTGGTGCCTTCGGCCATGGTCCTGCCTTTAGGTTGAGCTGGGTCCGCCCGAGGGCGAACCCGAGTTCGTCAGCTGAGCTTAGGCCGCAGCGGCGAGCTTCTGGGCCTTCTTGACCGCATCTTCCATGGTACCGACCATGTAGAAGGCGGCTTCCGGCAGGTGGTCGTACTTGCCCTCGACGAGGTCCTTGAACCCCTTGATGGTGTCTTCGAGCTGCACGAACACGCCCGGGGTGCCGGTGAAGGCCTCGGCCACGTGGAACGGCTGGCTCATGAAGCGCTCGACCTTGCGGGCGCGCGCCACGGTTAGCTTGTCCTCTTCGGAAAGCTCGTCCATGCCCAGGATGGCGATGATGTCCTGGAGCGCCTTGTAGCGCTGCAGGATCTGCTGCACCTGGCGGGCGGTGTTGTAGTGCTCTTCACCCACGATGTTGGCCGAGAGCATGCGCGAGGTGGAGTCCAGCGGATCCACGGCCGGATAGATGCCCTTCTCGGAGATGGCGCGGTTCAGCGTCGTCGTCGAGTCCAAGTGGGCGAACGAGGTCGCCGGCGCCGGGTCGGTCAAGTCGTCGGCCGGCACGTAAATCGCCTGCACCGAAGTGATCGAGCCCTTGTTGGTGGTGGTGATGCGCTCCTGCAGCGCGCCCATGTCGGTCGCGAGCGTCGGCTGGTAACCCACCGCGGAAGGAATACGACCGAGCAGAGCCGACATCTCGGCGCCCGCCTGGGTGAAGCGGAAGATGTTGTCGACGAAGAACAGCACGTCCTGGCCTTCATCGCGGAAGTGTTCGGCGACGGTGAGGCCCGACAGCGCCACGCGGGCACGCGCCCCCGGGGGCTCGTTCATCTGGCCGAACACCAGGGCGCACTTCGAACCGGCGGTCGAGCCGTTGTTCTCGTGCGGGTCCTTGTTCACGCCCGATTCGATCATTTCGTGGTAGAGGTCGTTGCCCTCGCGGGTGCGCTCACCGACGCCGGCGAACACCGAGTAACCACCGTGCGCCTTGGCGACGTTGTTGATCAGTTCCTGGATCAGCACGGTCTTGCCCACGCCGGCGCCGCCGAACAGGCCGATCTTGCCGCCGCGCGCATAGGGGGCGATCAGATCCACCACCTTGATGCCGGTGACGAGGATCTGCGCTTCCGAGGCCTGCTCGGTGAACGAGGGCGCGTCCTGGTGGATGGCGCGACGCGACTTGGTCTTGACCGGGCCGGCTTCGTCCACCGGCTCGCCGATCACGTTCATGATGCGGCCCAGCGTCTCGTCGCCGACCGGCACCGAAATCGCCGCGCCGGTGTCGACCACGGTAGCGCCGCGGACCAGGCCTTCGGTGGTGTCCATGGCGATGGTGCGCACGGCGTTCTCGCCGAGGTGCTGCGCCACTTCGAGGACCAGGCGGTTGCCGTTATTGTCGGTCTCGAGCGCGTTCAGGATCGCCGGCAGGTGACCATCGAAGGTCACGTCCACCACGGCGCCGATCACCTGCGACACCTTGCCGACCGGCTGGCCGGCGGCGACTGCCGCGGGAGTGCTCGAAGCGGCCTTGCGGGCCGGGGCTTTCTTGGCGGCGGGAGCCTTGTCGGTCGCCGGGGCTTTTGCTGCAGTTGCTGCGCGGGCCATGATTTACCTCGTTCCTGCTAGAGCGCTTCCGCGCCCGAAATGATTTCGATGAGTTCTTTGGTGATCTGGGCCTGGCGCTGCCGGTTGTAGACCAGCGTCAGCTTCTTGATCATCTCGCCGGCGTTGCGCGTCGCGTTGTCCATGGCGCTCATCTGCGCGCCGAAGAACGAGGCGTTATTCTCGAGCAATGCCCGGAAGATCTGCACCGAGATGTTGCGCGGCAGCAGATCCTCGAGGATCGCTTCCTCGTCCGGCTCGTATTCGTAGTTCAGCGTGTCCTCGGCGCCCGCGGCCGGAGCCTCGAACTTGGCCGGGATCAGCTGGTGTGCCGTCGGGATCTGCGCGATCACCGAGCGGAAACGCGAGTAGAACAGCGTCGCCACATCGAACTCACCCGCCGCATACATGGCGAGCACCTTTTCGCCGACGCTGGCGGCGTTGACATAGCCCAGCTGGCGCACGTCGCGGAACGAGATCGTCTCGACGATCTTGTCGGCGAAGCCGCGCTTCAGGATGTCGTTACCCTTGCGGCCGACGGTGAGAATCTTCACCGTCTTGCCTTCGGCAATCAGCTTCTGCGCCGTTTCACGGGCGAGACGTGCGATCGACGAGTTGAAACCACCGGCAAGGCCACGCTCGCCGGTCGCAACAACGAGCAGGTGCACCTGGTCACGGCCATTGCCGGCGAGCAGCGCCGGAGCATCCGGGCGGCCGGCATAAGCTGCGCCCAGCGCCGCAAGCACATTGCCCATGCGCTCGGCATAGGGACGCGCCGCCTCGGCTGCTTCCTGGGCGCGACGAAGCTTCGCCGCTGCCACCATCTGCATGGCCTTGGTGATCTTCTGGGTCGATTTGACCGAGGCGATCCGGTTCTTAAGGTCCTTTAGCGAGGGCATCGGGCCGCTCTACTCCTCTAGCGAGGCCCTGTGACGGACCTCGCCCAAACAGGGGTCTTACGAGAACGTCTTCTTGAAGGCGTCGATGGCGGCCTTGAGCTTGGCGCGCAGGTCATCCGACAGCGCCTTCTCCTTGGCGATCGCCGTCAGCACGTCGGCAGCCTTGGAGCGGAGGTAGCCGAGCAGGCCAGCCTCGAACTCGCCGACCTTCGACACCGGCAGGTCGTCGAGGTACCCCTGGCCGCCGGCAAAGATCACCGCGACTTCTTCTTCCGGCTTCAGCGGCGCAAACTGCGGCTGCTTAAGCAGCTCCGTCAGGCGGGCGCCGCGGTTGAGCAGGCGCTGCGTGGCGGCGTCGAGGTCGGAACCGAACGGCGCGAACGCAGCCATCTCGCGGTACTGCGAGAGTTCGCCCTTGAGCGAGCCGGCAACCTGCTTCATCGCCTTGATCTGGGCGTTACCACCCACGCGCGACACCGAGATACCGACGTTCACCGCCGGGCGGATGCCCTGGAAGAACAGGTTGGTCTCGAGGAAGATCTGGCCGTCGGTGATCGAAATCACGTTGGTCGGAATGTAGGCGGACACGTCGTTCGCCTGGGTCTCGATCACCGGCAGGGCGGTGAGCGAACCGAGGCCATGCTCTTCGTTGAGCTTGGCGGCGCGCTCGAGCAGGCGGCTGTGCAGGTAGAACACGTCGCCCGGGTAAGCTTCGCGGCCCGGCGGACGACGCAGCAGCAGCGACATCTGGCGGTAGGCGACGGCCTGCTTGGTCAGGTCGTCATAGGCGATCACGGCGTGCATGCCGTTGTCGCGGAAATACTCGCCGATGGCAGCGCCGGTCATCGGCGCGAGGAACTGCATCGGGGCCGGATCGGACGCGGTCGCCGCGATGACGATCGAGTATTCCAGCGCGCCGGCATCTTCCAGCACCTTGACGAACTGCGCCACGGTCGAGCGCTTCTGGCCGACGGCGACGTAGATGCAATAGAGCTTTTCCTGCTCCGAAGCGCCCGCGGCGTGCGCCGGCTTCTGGTTCAGGAAAGTGTCGAGGATCACGGCGGTCTTGCCGGTCTGGCGGTCGCCAATGATCAGCTCGCGCTGGCCGCGGCCGATCGGGATCAGCGCGTCGATGGCCTTGAGGCCGGTCGACATCGGCTCGTGCACGGACTTGCGCGGCAGGATGCCCGGGGCCTTCACGTCGACGCGGCGACGTTCCTTGGCCTTGAGCGGGCCCTTGCCGTCGATCGGGTTGCCGAGCGCGTCGACCACGCGGCCGAGCAGTTCCTTGCCGACCGGGGTATCCACGATCGAGCCGGTACGCTTGGCGACGTCGCCTTCCTTGATCTCGCGGTCGGCGCCGAACAGCACCACGCCGACATTGTCGGTTTCGAGGTTCAGCGCCATGCCCTTGATGCCGCCCGGGAACTCGACGAGCTCACCGGCCTGCACGTTGTCGAGGCCGTAGACACGGGCGATACCGTCGCCAACCGACAGAACCTGACCGACTTCGGAAACTTCCGCTTCCTGGCCGAAGTTCTGAATCTGCTCCTTGAGGATCGCAGAGATTTCCGCGGCTTTGATATCCATTATCCGACCTCTTTCATCGCGATCTTCATCGCCGTGAGCTTGGTTTTGAGTGAGCTGTCGATCATCTGGCTACCGACCTTGACCACGAGGCCACCGATCAGGCTGGGATCGACATGTTGGTTGAGCGTGACGGACTTGCCGATCTTCGCCTTGAGCGTTTCGGCCAGCGTCTTGACCTGGGCCGCAGTGAGCGGCGTCGCCGAGGTCACGTCGGCATTGACTTCGCCGCGGGCGCCGGCAGCGCGTTCGCGGAATGCCTGGATGATCGCCGGCAGGGCGAACAACCGGCCGTTGCGGGCCACCACACGAACGAAGTTGCCCACCGTGGTGTGCGCCTTGGCGCGCTCCAGCACGGCGTGGATAGCCTGCGCCTTCTCCTCGGTGTTGATCACCGGAGAGCGAAGGAACCGGGCAAAATCCGGGCTTTGTTCAGAAAGGGCAAGCAGGTTTACCAGCCCCTGCTCGACCGCTGCGACGGAACCGTCGGCTTCGGCGAGATCGTAGAGCGCCGACGCATACGGCCGCGCGATCTGGGTAAGCACTGAATTCTGCGCTGCCAATGCCCCGTCACCCTCGTGCTGCGCAACCCGAACCCGGCCGATAGAGGCGCCGGAGGCTGCTTTCGCTTATGATTGTTCGCCGGGAAAAGCGGATAGCCCCCCGGATTTCGCGCCCCCTCTAACATGCAAGATCGGCACCCGCAAGGCACCGGAACACGAGTCTTTCGGGGAGTTTTGTCGCAGGGCACAGAGTGTGGCGGACCGTCCTCGTCCTACCCCTCCCGCTGACTGTCACGGAGCCGGCGCTGCGGCGACGAAAGAATCTTCGCCACCCCTGTCGATCACCCGATTGCCGGCCGTTCGTCATTGCGCACCTGTCGTCACTGAGACCGCAGGCATCCAAGGAGAAGAAACGTGAAGTACATGGCCCTCATCTATTCCGTGCCATCCGACTCACCGGCCTACGGCACGCCCGAGTTCGGCCCGTTCATGGCTGCTTACCAGGCCGCCAACGAAACCTACACCAGGGATGGTGTCCTGGTCGTCGGCGAGGCCCTCGAGGATGCCTCCACCGCCACCACGCTCAAGGTCCGCAACGGCCAGACCGAAACCATGGACGGCCCCTTCGCCGAATCCAAGGAGCAGCTCGGCGGCATCTACATCTTCGAGTGCAAGAGTCTCGATGAGGCGCTGCGCTATGCCGCCATGATCCCGACCGCTAAATACGGCTCGGTCGAGGTTCGTCCGATCCAGAGCTTCGACGCCTGATGAGCGACGGCACGACCAACCCCATTGCCACCGAGATCGACCGGATCATTCGGGCCGATGGCGGCCGGTTGCTGTCGTGCCTCGTCGTCATCCTGCGCGATTTCCAGCTCGCCGAAGACAGCCTGCAGGACGCGCTCGAATCCGCCGTCATCCACTGGGGGCGCTCCGGCATCCCCGGTTCCCCCTCCGCCTGGCTGATGCGCACCGCCCGCCGCAAGGCGATCGACCGCATCCGCCGCGCCATCAACTTCCGTCACAAGGCGAAGGAACTCGAAGCGCTGATCGCGCTCGACGCCGCCGACGAGGAAGAAGCCCCCGGCGCCATCCCCGACGAGCGGCTGAAGCTGATCTTCACCTGTTGCCATCCGGCGCTCGAGCGCAGCGTCAGTGTGGCGCTGACCCTGCGCTCGATCTGCGGCCTCACCACCGAGGAAATC
>JAEUMC010000687.1 GCA_016793415.1 Devosia sp.
CCCCGGCGCCCCGCGCTTCGTGCACTAGACGACCGGTCACAGCTGCCGGCAAGCCCCTCGACTTGCAGTCGAGGGGCTTGCTCGTTCGGGATCACGCGCCGCAGTCAGCCGCCGGTGCTGGTCACGTAGCAGCCGCCGCCATCGGCCTTGATGGCCGCGCAGATGGCGTTGGCTCGCTCCAGCGACGGCGTAGGCAGTTGCACCCGGTAGATGTTGTCCGTGGTTTCGACCACCGGTCTGGCCTCGCCGAACAGCGAACTCCAGCGACCCTCGACATAGGCGCGGGAGCGCTCGGCCTCCGCGGCGCTCGACTGGCTCGACAGGTGGACGATGGCCGTACCGCCAGTGCTCACCGGGTCGGCCGGCTGTTCGAGCGCCACGGTGATGGTGAGCGGATCGCCGCTGGTGATGCCGAAATCGGTGAGCTCGGCCTGGCTGAATACATACATGTCGTCGGGCGGCGTACGCAGCATGTGCGAAATCACCCGCTGGTCGACACCGAACGACTGCATCGCATCGAGCACATCGCCGAGCGTCGTCTGAGCCAGCACCAGGTCGGCGACCTCGGCCGAGATCTGGTGGACGCCGAGTTCGCCCTGGGCTTGCCGATCGATACCGGCAAAGAAGATGTAGGCGCAGGCGGAGTAGCAGCCCATGTCCGCCGGCACGAACGTGGTCAACCCACGCTTATGGATCTCGTCGGCCATCCTCAGGGCCGAATCCACCGAGCCGCCGGGGCTGTTGAGTGCCACGATGCGGACATCGGGCCGGGCGGCGAGCGCGCGGTCGAACTCGGCCGGCGTCTGGTCGGTGATGTCGGCGTTGAGAACGATCAGCTCGGGCTGATCTTCAGGAAGACTGAAGGCGCCGCGCTGCGGCGCACCACCCGTTCCTTCGGCCTTCTTCAATTCATCCGGCGGCGGCAGGTTGCCGAGCGGGGTGAAATGCGAGGCGATATAGACCGAGGTGACCGCGCCCTCCTGGGCGTAGTTCTGGCCCCAGGCGAGCGAATAGCCGACCGCCTCGCCAGCGGCGCTGACGAACATGGTGTAGAACGAATAGTCGCCGATCTGCCCGGAGACGACGAAGCGCCCGGCGCCGAAGCTGCGATAGGTGACGGTCCGCTCCGGATCAGGGCTGGTCATCACATCGAACAGTGTCTCGAACGACTGGTCGGCCAACGAGACATGCATGGTCTCGAGCGAGAACTCGCCATCCTCGCTGACATAGGACGTGCCGGCGTCGGTCGGGTTGCGGATCGACAGCAGGCGCAGCGGGATCATCATGGCGACATGCGCCGGCGTGTCGCTGACCAGCTCGATGCCAAGCCTGCTGTCCACCTGTCCGGCGAGATCGCGCAGCGAGCGCCGCTCGAAATCGGTCAGCACTCCGGTGGTGGCTCGCCCCTGGCTCTTCTGGAACGCGGCAATGGCATCGAAGGTGCCACGACCGAACTGCCCATCGACCAGGTACTGGTAGTGCCCGAGCAGGATCAGGTCGGTCTGCGTGGCGGAGCGCTCTTCATCGCTCAGCCGCTCGAACCACGCCTTCGAATCACCGAAGGAGGCGTGGGCGGCAGCGGTCGATGCCCACAGGAGCAACAGCCACAACAGGAGCCGGAACGCGTTGCGCATGAGACACTAGCCAATCAACCCGACCGGCATTGTCGCATCGTTCGCGGGGCGGCGCCAGCCGATGGCGAGGTGTTCACAGGAAGTCGCTGGTGCCTGTGCGCGCCGGCGTCTCCCCACCTACGATGTCATCCCAGCGAAAGCTGGCACTCAACTCTCGGCTAGCGCGGGCTGAGGAATGGGTCCCAGCTTTCGCTGGGATGACACCGAGTTGGTGGCGGGGCCTCGTGATCGATCCGCGCGCCAGGTCGCTGCATCGGGGGCGCTCTAGATCGAATACCCCGTATCCCACTCGAAAACCCGGGCGTAGAGGTCGTCGGCCATCTGCACCGGATCCTGCGATGCCCCGTGCAGCACGATGTCCGGTTTTTCCGGCGTCTCGTAGGGGCTTGAAATGCCGGTGAAATTCTTGATTTCACCGCGTCGCGCCTTGGCATAGAGACCCTTGGGATCGCGGGCCTCGCACACTTCGAGCGGGGTGTTGACGAACACCTCGGTGAACTTCACGTCGCCGGCCACTTCGCGCGCCAGCCGGCGCTCGTTGCGGAACGGCGAAATGAACGAGACGATGACGATCAGCCCGGCATCGGCCATCAGTCGCGCCACCTCGGCAACGCGCCGAATGTTCTCGACGCGGGCCTCGTCGGTAAAGCCGAGGTCCTTGTTGAGGCCATGCCGGACGTTGTCGCCGTCGAGGATATAGGCGTGGCGGCCCTCGGAGGTGAGGCGCTTCTCGATCAGGTTGGCGACGGTCGATTTGCCGGAGCCGGAGAGGCCAGTGAACCAGACGATCTGCGGCGTCTGCCCCTTCATTTCGGCGCGCACCCGACGGTTCACGTCGAAGGACTGGTAGCTCAGGTTCTTGGCGCGCTGCAGGCCATACTCGATCACGCCGGCGCCGAGCGTGGCGTTGCTGATGCGGTCGATCAGGATGAAGCTGCCCGACAGTGGATTGTCGCCATAGCTGTCGAAGGCGATCGGCTTGTCGGTGGCGATGGTGACGGTGCCGACTTCGTTCAATTC
>JAEUMC010000747.1 GCA_016793415.1 Devosia sp.
TGCCTACCCCGGGCGCCGCGCCGAGGAAGATCTTCAGCCGACCGCGGTTCTCGCGTTCGGCTTCAGCGAGCAGCGCATCGGGGGAGGGTCGGCCGTCGTTCATGAGTGTCTCCGCCTGTCGCGGCAAACGACAGGGCGCGGGATGCAACCCGCGCCCCACCTATATCGTGTCAGGATGCCTTGGCGCCATCGAGCGCCAGGTTGAGTTTCAACACGTTCACCACCGGCTCGCCCATGAAGCCGAGCAGCGGCGCCTCGACATGCTGGCGCACCAGTTCGGTGACGGCGGCCTCGTCCATGCCGCGGGCGGCGGCAACGCGCGGGACCTGGAAATACGCCGCTTCCGGCGTGATGTGCGGGTCGAGCCCGCTGCCCGAGGTGGTGACGAGATCCATCGGCACCGGCGCGTCCGGGTTCTCGGCTTTGAGCGCCGCGGCCTCGGTCTTGATCCGCTCGAGCAGCACCGGGTTGGTCGGCCCCAGATTGGAGCCGGACGACGCTGCCGCGTTGTAGCCGTCGCCGGCCGCCGAGGGGCGGCCGTGGAAGTAGCGCGCCTCGGTGAAGGCCTGCCCGATCAGTTCCGAGCCGATCACCTGGCCGTCCTTCTCGATCAGGCTGCCATGCGCTTGCGACGGGAACAGCGCCTGTGACAGGCCGGTCATCGCCACGGGATAGAGCAGCCCGGTGATGAGGGTCAGCACGACGATCATGATGAGTGCGGGTCTCAGTTGCTTCAGCATTTCGAATGTCCTTAAGCGAGGCCGATGGCGGTGATCGCCATGTCGATGGCCTTGATGCCGGCGAACGGCACGATGATGCCGCCCAGCCCGTAGACGAGCAGGTTCCGGCTCAGCAGCGCCCCTGCCCCGACGGCGCGGTACTTCACACCGCGGAGGCTCAGCGGGATCAGCGCCACGATGATCAGCGCATTGAAGATGATCGCCGACAGGATGGCGCTTTCCGGCGTCGCCAGCCCCATGATGTTGAGTGCCCCCAGTTGCGGGTAGAACGCCAGGAACATCGCCGGGATGATGGCGAAATACTTGGCGATGTCGTTGGCGATCGAAAAGGTGGTGAGCGCCCCGCGGGTCATCAGCAACTGCTTGCCGATCTCGACGATCTCGATGAGCTTGGTGGGGTCGCTGTCGAGGTCGACCATGTTGCCGGCCTCGCGCGCCGCCACCGTGCCGGTATTCATCGCGACCCCGACATCGGCCTGCGCCAGCGCCGGCGCGTCGTTGGTGCCGTCGCCGCACATGGCGACGAGCTTGCCTTTGGCCTGCTCTTCGCGGATCAGGCTGAGCTTGTTCTCGGGCGTCGCCTGGGCGAGGAAATCGTCGACCCCGGCCTCGGCAGCGATCGCCGCCGCGGTCATCGGGTTGTCGCCGGTGATCATCACCGTGCGGATGCCCATGCGGCGGAGTTCGGCAAAGCGTTCGCGGATGCCGCCCTTGACGATATCCTTCAGCTGCACGATGCCCAGGAGCTTGCCGTCCCTGACCACCGCCAGCGGCGTCGCGCCGGATTTGGCGATCTCGTCGGCAATGGCGCGGAGTTCGCGCACCGTCTCCGATGAGGTGGAGTGGCCAAGCGTCGCCAGCACCGCATCGACCGCGCCCTTGCGGATCGACGAGCCGTCGACATCGACGCCCGACATCCGGGTCTGCGCCGTGAACGGCACGAAGCTGGCATTGAGGCTCTGCATGTCGCGGCCGCGAATGCCGTACTGCTCCTTGGCCAGCACCACGATCGAGCGTCCCTCCGGCGTCTCGTCGGCGAGCGAGGCCAGCTGCGCCGCATCGGCAAGCTCGGCCTCGGTGACGCCGGCGACCGGGCGGAACGCTGTCGCTTGCCGATTGCCGAGGGTGATCGTGCCGGTCTTGTCGAGCAGCAGCGTATCGACGTCGCCCGCCGCCTCGACCGCCCGACCGGACATGGCCAGCACATTGAAGCGCACCAACCGATCCATGCCGGCAATGCCGATGGCCGAGAGCAGCGCCCCGATGGTGGTGGGGATCAGCGTCACGAACAGCGCCACCAGCACCACCATCGGCACGTTACCGCCGGCATAGGCGGCAAAGGCCGGGATGGTGGCCACGGCAAGGACGAATATCAGCGTCATCCCGGCGAGCAGGATATTGAGCGCGATCTCATTGGGGGTCTTCTGGCGCGACGCGCCTTCGACCAGCGAAATCATGCGGTCGAGGAAGGTCGAGCCCGGCGCGGCGGTGATCCGCACCCGGATCCAGTCGCTCAGCACCTGGGTGCCGCCGGTCACCGCGGAGCGATCGCCGCCCGACTCACGGATCACCGGCGCCGACTCGCCGGTGATGGCGGCTTCGTTGACCGAGGCGACGCCCTCGATCACCTCGCCGTCCGACGGGATGATTTCGCCCGCTTCCACCACCACGATATCGCCGCCCTTGAGGCTGGTGCCGGGCACCATCTCGTAGCTGCTGTTATCCGCCGCCATCAGCTTGGCCATCGTCTCGGTGCGGGCTCGCCGCAGCGAATCCGCCTGCGCCTTGCCGCGCCCCTCCGCCACCGCCTCGGCGAAGTTGGCGAACAGCACGGTGAACCACAGCCACAGCACGATCTGGAACGAGAAGCCGGTGCTGCCCGCACCTGTGACGAGGTCGCGGACGAACAGCACCGTGCTGAGCACGGCCACCACGGCGACGACGAACATCACCGGGTTGCGGACCAGGCTCTTGGGCGAGAGTTTCTTGAACGCCGCGCCGATGGCGGGCACGAGGATGCGAGTGTCGAACAGGCTCGCCGATTTCAACTGGCTCATCAGAGCCTCCAAC
>JAEUMC010000688.1 GCA_016793415.1 Devosia sp.
GTCATCGTTACTTCGAGTCCTGTTGTCCGATTTGGACGAAGTCATAAGGGCTTTTCGGCGCGCTTTCGAGTCTTTCTGTGCCCTTCCGACTGGAAGAACTCGACCAGATGGAACGGGGCGCCGGGCTCGGGGTTGACCGTGATGCGCTCGCCGGGCGCGATACCAACCAGCGTATCGAAGCGCCCGGCTGCAAGCCGCCCCTTCGGCGTCTCCACCGCCGTGTCGCCACCAAAGACGATCGCCGTCTCATCGGCCCCGCCAATAATCGGCATCGCCCCCTCCAGCCGACGCATGGTGTGGGTCAGCCAGCCGCGCCGCGTCATCGCATTGAGGTCGGTCGTCTCGCCTTCGAGGATCATGGCGTGCACCGGTGCTTCGCCCGCGAACGAGAAGGGCTCAGTCTCGGTGCTCAGCGTAACCGTGCGGTCCGCCAGCTGAAGCGCCATGCCACGCCCGGCGAGCACGGCGATCGTGCGGTCGATGCCGACAAAGCTGGAGAACGGGCCGTCGGCACTGACCGTGGCGATGCTGAGGCGCCAGCGGAACTCGTCGCCGGAGTCCGGGGCCTTGGAGGCGGCAACCTCGCGGGTCACGCCGCCGCCGTTTCGCCATGGCATGACCGGCAGGTCCTGGAACCGCAACAGCCGCACCGCGCCCTCAGCCAAGAATGCCGGGGAGATCGAGCCCCTTCTCGCGCGCCACATCGAGGGCGATGTCGTAGCCGGCATCGGCATGCCGCATGACGCCGGTCGCCGGATCGTTCCACAGCACGCGTTCGAGCCGGCGGGCCGCGTCGTCGGTGCCGTCGGCACAGATGACCATGCCGGCATGCTGCGAAAAGCCCATGCCGACACCACCACCATGGTGCAGCGACACCCAGGTCGCGCCGGACGCCGTGTTGAGCAGGGCGTTCAGCAGCGGCCAGTCCGACACCGCGTCGGACCCATCCCGCATCGCTTCGGTCTCGCGGTTCGGTGAGGCCACCGAACCCGAGTCGAGGTGATCGCGGCCGATGACGACCGGGGCCTTCAGTTCGCCGTTGCGGACCATTTCGTTGAAGGCGAGGCCCAGCCGGTGGCGGTCACCGAGGCCGACCCAGCAGATGCGCGCCGGCAGCCCTTGGAAGGCGATACGCTCACGCGCCATGTCCAGCCAGTTGTGGAGGTGCGTGTTTCCCGGCGTCAGCTCGCGCACCTTGGCGTCGGTCTTGTAGATATCCTCAGGGTCGCCCGACAGCGCCGCCCAGCGGAACGGGCCGATGCCGCGACAGAACAGCGGGCGGATATAGGCGGGAACGAAGCCCGGGAAGGCGAAGGCGTTGTCGAGCCCTTCGTCCTTGGCGACCTGGCGGATGTTGTTGCCGTAGTCGAGCGTCGGAATCCCGCGGTCCCAGAAAGCCAGCATGGCCTCGACATGGTCGCGCATCGAGGCGCGCGCCGCTTTCTCGACCTCCTTGGGGGCGCGCTCGCGTTTCTCCCGCCATTCGGCCATGCTCCAGCCCTTGGGCAGG
>JAEUMC010000778.1 GCA_016793415.1 Devosia sp.
CGGAAGCCTTCGTCATCTGCATCACCAACCCGCTCGACGCCATGGTCTGGGCGCTGCAGAAGTTCTCCGGCCTGCCGGCCAACCGCGTCGTCGGCATGGCGGGCGTGCTCGACTCCGCGCGCTTCCGTCACTTCATCGCCGACGAACTCAAGGTTTCGGTGCAGGACGTCACGGCGTTCGTGCTGGGCGGCCACGGCGACACCATGGTGCCGCTGCCGCGCTACTCGACCGTTGCCGGCATCCCGCTCCCCGACATCGTCAAGATGGGCTGGATGAGCAAGGAAAAGCTCGAGCAGGTCATCCAGCGCACCCGTGACGGCGGCGCCGAGATCGTCGGCCTCCTGAAGACCGGTTCGGCCTTCTACGCTCCGGCCGCTTCGGCCATCGAGATGGCTGAGAGCTACCTCAAGGACAAGAAGCGGATCCTGCCCTGCGCCGCCTTCCTCAAGGGCGAATATGGCGTCAAGGGCACCTATGTCGGCGTGCCGGTGCTGATCGGCGCCGGTGGTGCCGAGAAGATCGTCGAGATCTCGCTGTCGGGTTCGGAGCAGAAGGCGTTCGACAAGTCGGTCTCCGCGGTGAACGGCCTCGTCGAGGCCTGCAAGAAGATCGCGCCCAAGCTGGCCTGACGACCCCGTCCGACCGAAAGGCACCCATGCGCATCGCATCAGCCCTGCTGACCCTCGCAGTCGTCGCCGCTTTCAGCGGCGGCTCCCAGGCTGCGAGCGTCTACAGCAAGATCGTCGATGCCGATTGCACGGTGCTCAAGACCTATGAGGATGGCGGAGCCGACCTCCGCTGCCCCGGTCACGATGGGCTCGACGTCTTCGTCTCGGAAGGCGATGCGCGGCTCGACGTCGATTTCGGCGTCAAGAACGACGGCTTCGAGACCTTCTCGGCCTTCAACACTATCGGCGACACGGTCGAGTGGCTGACCAATGCGGACGGCGCCGCCGAGGCGGCCATCATCCGTTACCTGATCACCGTCGACGGCCGTGAAGCACAGGCGCTGGTGATCTCGCGAGTGGGCTCGCAGAGCGAGCCTGGCTGCGTCGTCGGCGTCGTCGATGCCGCCCTCGAACAGGCCAACGGCATGGCCCGCGGCATCGGCGCCATGGCGCCTTTGTTCGACTGCAGCACCGATCGCGTGGTGATCGCCCCCGGCGCCGGCGAACTGGTCGCCGGTTTCACTGGAACAAATTCGTAGGCCTCGGACCGAGGCGAAGGAGCAGCATGAACATCCACGAACACCAGGCCAAGGCGCTGCTGAAGACCTACGGGTTGCCGGTGGCCGACGGGGTGGCGATCTTCACCCCGCACGAGGCGGAAGCCGCCGCGCTCGAACTGCCCGGCCCGCTCTATGTGGTGAAGTCGCAGATCCATGCCGGCGGTCGCGGCAAGGGCAAGTTCAAAGAGCTGCCCGCCGATGCCAAGGGCGGCGTGCGGCTGGCCAAGTCGGCGGCGGAAGTCGCCGCCAATGCCAAGGAAATGCTGGGCAATACGCTCGTCACCAAGCAGACCGGCCCGGCCGGCAAGCAGGTCAACCGGCTCTATATCGAAGACGGCGCCGACATCGCCCGCGAGCTCTACTGCTCGCTGCTGGTCGATCGCTCCACCGGCCGGGTGTCGTTCGTCGTCTCCACTGAAGGCGGCATGGACATCGAGGCGGTGGCGCATGACACGCCCGAAAAGATCATCGCCGTCGATATCGACCCGACCGTCGGCGTCACTGCCAAGGACGTGGCCGAGATCGTTGCGGCGCTGAAGCTCGACGGCTCGGCGGCGGAAGACGCCAAGTCGGTGTTTCCGGCGCTCTACAAGGCGTTCGTCGAGACCGACATGTCGCTGCTCGAAGTGAACCCGCTGATCGTCATGGCCAATGGGCACCTGCGCGTGCTCGACGCCAAGGTGAGCTTCGACAACAACGCCGCGTTCCGGCACGCTGAACTCTCGCCGCTGCGCGACCTCACCGAAGAGGACGCCAAGGAGATCGAGGCCTCGAAGTTCGACCTCGCCTATGTGGCGCTCGACGGCAATATCGGCTGCATGGTCAACGGCGCCGGCCTCGCCATGGCGACGATGGACATCATCAAGCTCTATGGCGCCGAGCCCGCCAACTTCCTCGATGTGGGCGGCGGCGCGAGCAAGGAGAAGGTGACGGCGGCGTTCAAGATCATCACCGCCGATCCGGCGGTGAAGGGCATCCTGGTCAACATCTTCGGCGGCATCATGCGTTGCGACATCATCGCCGAAGGCGTGATCGCGGCGGTGAAGGAAGTCGGCCTCAAAGTGCCGCTGGTGGTGCGCCTCGAAGGCACCAACGTCAAGGAAGGCAAGGCCATCCTCAACTCATCCGGCCTCGACGTGATCTCGGCCGACGACCTCGACGACGCGGCGCAGAAGATCGTCGCCGCCGTAAAGACCCGCTGAGCCAGGAAGAAGCAATGTCGATCCTCGTCAACAAAGACACTCGCGTTCTGGTGCAGGGGCTGACCGGCAAGACCGGCACGTTCCATACCGAGCAGGCGCTGGCCTATTACGGCACCAAGATGGTGGGCGGCGTGAACCCCAAGAAGGCCGGTGAAGTGTGGACCTCGGGGCTCGATGCCTCGGCGACGCTGCCGGTGTTCGCTTCGGTGGCCGAAGGCAAGGAGCGCACCGGCGCGACCGCCTCGGTGGTCTATGTGCCGCCGCCGGGCGCCGCCGACGCGATCATCGAGGCGATCGATGCGGAGATCCCGCTGATCGTCTGCATCACCGAGGGCATTCCGGTGCTCGACATGGTGCGGGTGAAAGCCAGGCTCGACAAATCCAAGTCGCGGCTGCTCGGGCCCAACTGCCCGGGCGTCCTGACCCCGGAGGAGTGCAAGATCGGCATCATGCCGGGCAACATCTTCCGCAAGGGCAACGTCGGCATCGTCTCGCGCTCCGGCACGCTTACCTATGAGGCGGTGTTCCAGACCACCAATGCCGGGCTCGGCCAGACCACTGCGG
>JAEUMC010000792.1 GCA_016793415.1 Devosia sp.
CGAACCACTTGGTTACTTAGCGTGGGCGCCGATGTCCACTTGATCCTTCGGATCGGGGCTGCGATGGCTCGGAAGGGAGGATTGCACATGAGCGGCATTATCGAACGGATCGAGCGCGAGAGCGGTGTCGAGGGGCTGGCGGAGATTCTGGCCGACCGGCTCAATCCGTCCGACCTGCAGTCGCTGCTGCTCGAGGTGATGCGCCGTCGCGCCGCAAAGCGCAGCCCGGCCGAGCTGCTCAAGGATTTCGCCACCAGCCGCTTCTTCGGCGTGGCGCGGCCCGACCGCCCAGCGCTGCTGGCCTGGGAGCAACTGACCCTGGCTCTCGGCGAGGGCCGGTTCGCGCCGGTTGAACTGTCGCCGGTGGCGCCGCTCGGCGCCTGCTCGGTGGTGGCCAATGTCGACCAGGATTGGTCGATCGGCACGACGCGGCGGGGCGAGGTAGTGTCGGACCCGACCAACGTGCTGGCGCTCGAAGCGGCCCGGCTGCGCCGGGCCGGTGGCGACGACGTGCACCTCATGACCAGCCACCGCGTGGTGCGGCCGCAGAACTATGGCGATGCCAAGGCCGCAGGCCGTATCGATGGTGTCAGCCGTCAACCCATGCAGATGCTGGCGCATTTCCGGCTATACGCCCTGGTCAGCGCCGGCCGCGATCGCGGTGGCTATGGCTTCGAGGCCGAGGCGCTGAGCCGGCAGGTCGAGCTGCTGCTCGAGGCGTTCGGGCAGTTCCTGGCCCCAGGGCCCGCCCTGCGGCTCGGCTACACGCGAACCGCAACGCCGAATGTCGACGCGCGGCTCGAAGCGTTGCGCGCCGCCGCCGACGCCAATGGCGTGGAGCTGTTCGAGGAGGTCGGGCGCGAGGCGGCGGGCAGCTATTATGCCGGCTTCTGCTTCCACATCTTCGCCGGCGAGGTGCAACTCGCCGATGGCGGTGTCGTCGACTGGGGCGCCAAGCTCACCGGCAACGGCAAGGAGCGCATGGTGATCTCCGGCTGCGGCGTGGAGCGGCTGCTGGGGCTGAGGGGGTAGAACTTTTCAGGCACCCGAGCGTAGCGGGCTGTCGATGTCAGTAGGTCTTGCCGATCAGTTGAACCAGACACGGTGGTGCAAGGTCGAGCCCAACCCCTACCACCCGAAACCCCTAAGCCGCCCGCGCCACGGCCTGTCCGCGCAAGTCGCGCAGCCAGAGTTGGCCGCAGGCGGCATCGATGCGGTTGCCCTGGGTGTCGCGAACCACAGTGGGGATGCCGGCGCGCTCGAGCCCGGCACGGAACTGCATCAGCCGATGGTCGGAGATGCGGCCAAAGCCGAGGCCGTCGACTTCGTTCCAGCGCATCAGGTTGAGCCGGGCCGGCTCCCCCTGGAACAGGCCGATCAGTCGGCGCAAATCGGCGTCGCTGTCGTTGCTGCCGGGCAGCAGCAGATAGACGAAGGTGACGATGCGGTTGTGCCGGCGCGCCCAGCTCAGCGCCCCGCCGACCACGTCGGCGATGGCATGTTTTCGCGCGCCGGGGATCAAGCGGCCACGGGTCTCGTCGGTGGTGGCATGCAGCGAGATGGTGAGGTTGAGCCCCAGGTGCTCCTCGCGCAGCGCCTTCAGCCCCCTGGGGATACCGATGGTCGAGACGGTGATGCCGGTGGTGGGAAAGTCCAGCCCGCGCCGATCGCGCAGGATGCGGATCGCCGCCAGCACATTGTCATAGTTGTTGAGCGGCTCGCCGATGCCCATGAAGACGATGCGGTTCACCTTCGGCCCGAGCCGCACCACCTGCTCGACGATCTCGCCAGGGCTGAGGTTGCGCTTCAGCCCGGCCTGCCCCGAGGCGCAGAACCGGCAGGCGAAGGCGCAACCGACCTGCGACGAGATGCAGGCGGTGAAACCGTCGCGCCGGCGGATCAGCACCGATTCGACGGCATAGCCGTCACGCAGCCCGAACAGGTGCTTTTCGGAGCTGCCGCCCAGTTGCCGGTCGCGCCGGGTCAGGGCGCGCAGCGCGATGCCGTGCGCGGCAGCCCAGCGGCGGACGGGTTTGGGCAGGTCTTCGTGCGGCGAGAACAGCTCGCGATAGCTCAGGCGCGGACCGGCGGGGAGCGCGTCGAAGGCGGCGGAGCTGAGGTCGAGGGCGAAGGGTGCGGGTTGCATTCGTTATTTATAACTTACACGTTGGTTATAAATCAAGGCACTGCAGTGGACACCCGGAGCGGGCTGTCCCCCACCCCTG
>JAEUMC010000793.1 GCA_016793415.1 Devosia sp.
TTCTGCACCAGCACGATGCGGATGCCGGTGAGGATCACCGGGAAGGCCAGCGGGAACTCCACCGTCACGAGACGCTGCCGGTCGGTCATGCCCATGCCCTTGGCCGCGTCGTTGGCAGCCGCCGGCACGCCATCGAGACCCACCACGGTGTTGGCGACCACCGGCAGCAGCGAATAGGCAAACAGCGCCACCATGGCCGGCGCCGCGCCGATGCCCGAGATGCCGACGGCAGAGGCGCCCGGAATGTTCGCCGCCACCCAGGCAAGCGGCGCGATCAGGAGCCCGAACAGCGCGATCGACGGGATGGTCTGGATGGCGTTGAGCACGTTGAGCACCGGCGCGCGCCAGGCATCGCTGCGATGGCAGAGGATGCCGATCGGAATGCCGGCCACCGTCGCCGCGGCGAGCGAGCCCAGCGCCAGCGCCAAGTGCGTCTGCGCCTCGCGCCAGAAGGTGTCGCCGCGATTGGCATACTCGCGGAGGATCGAGAGATCGTTGAGCGTGCCCGAGCCGAGCAGCACGGCCAAGAACACCGCCACCGCGGCCAGCACGGCGATGCGTGTCCACGGCTTCAGCTTCAGCCGGGCGATGGCGTCGGCCGCCAGCAGCGCAAAGGCAAAGATAAGGAGCCAAAACCCGGCACCAGGTGAGACCCGGGCGATCTTGTCGCCTGGCGGCGTGAGGAACGTGCCGGCATGGCCGATGGCGACGAACAACAGCGCCAGGACAACGAGGCTGGCGGCAAGCCGCCACAAGGTCGGCGTGCGGAACAGGGCGATGCCGATGCCCGCGGCCAGAACGGCGGCGAGAACGGCAGCTTCCCACCCGGGGAGCGCTGCGAAGAGGCCCTTGGCCTCGCCCAGCACGATGCGGTTGGCGCGGAACGCAGCGAAGGGGAGGAAGGCGGCGATGGCGGCAAGGGCAGCAATCAGCACGCCGAGCTTGTCGACGGCGAATGGCAGGCGGCGGGATTGGGAGAAGGAGATATCGGTCACAGCCGCACCTTCCCCTCACCCTGACCCTCTCCCCAGAGGGGAGAGGGGACGCGGGTTGCTCGGACAGTGCCACACCGCCCCCTCTCCCCGCTGGGGAGAGGGCTGGGGTGAGGGGCAGTGACAATGCGAAGCCAAGCCATCACAAAACACTAGGGGTGGGCAGTCGTCCTGCCCACCCCCAAAATGCATTGACCTTGCGGCGGCTTACTTCAGGAAGCCGTTCTGCTTCAGCCAGTCGATGGCGACGTCCTTGGCGGCTTCGCCACCGACCTGGATGCGGCCGTTGAGCGTCTGCAGCGTCGTCAGGTCGAGCTTGGCGAAGACCGGCTTCAGCAGTTCCTCGATCTGTGGGTTGGCCTTGAGCACCGCCTCGCGGATGATCGGGGCCGGCTCGTAGACCGGCTGCACACCCTTGTCGTCGGTCATGACAACGAGGCCCGAGGGAGCAATACCACCGTCGGTGCCGTAGACCATGGCGGCGTTGACGCCGTTGGTCTGCTGCGCGGCAGCCGCAATGGTCGCCGCGGTATCGCCGCCCGAGAGCGTCACCAACTGGTCGGGCTTCAGGGTGAAGCCGTAGACTTCCTGGAACTTGGGCAGCGCGGCCGGCGACGAGACGAACTCGGCCGAAGCGGCCAGCTTGATGTTGCCGCCGCCGGCGATATAGGCGCCGAGTTCGCTGAAGGTCGCGAGCTTGTTGGCGTCGGCGACATCCTTGCGGACGGCAACCGCCCAGGTGTTGTTGGCCGGAGCAGGCGACAGCCAGACGATCTTGTTGGCGTCGTAGTCGAGTTTCTTCGCCTCTTCATACGCCTTGGCGGCATCGTTCCACAGCGGATCGTCGGCCTTCTCGAAGAAGAACGCGGCGTTGCCGGTATATTCGGGATAGATGTCGATCTCGCCGGCGGTAATTGCCTGGCGCACGACGGGCGTACCGCCGAGCTGGATCTTCTCGGTTACGGCGACGCCATTGGCCTGCAGCACCTGGCTGATGATGTTGCCGAGCAAGCCACCTTCGGTATCGATCTTGGACGACACGACGACCTGGGCGTTCGCCGCAGTCACCGTGAAGGCCAGCGCTGCAACAGCGCCGAGCAGTTTCTTCGAAAGCATGATGGTCTCCTTATTGTTCCAGCCGTGCAGTCCCTGAGGCCGGAATTGGCGCCAAACCTATACGGGCGCCAAACAAAAGTCATACCCCGGCATGCTACGCGACCGGCCCGAGCGCGAAAAACTCGTCCAGTTGAGGAATGGGTGCGTGGGAAATCAGTTCCGCCATGCTCTGGTCGGAGCCGAGATCGCTTTCGATGATCTCGACTTCGGCCGAGAGCGGCCGATCGACCTGGTAGAAGGCCGCGTGCTTACGGACCTTTTCGTAGATCATCGCCGGCACGCCGCTCGGGCGGTCACCGTGGATATCCATCGCCTGGGCTGCGAGCAGCCCCTCGAGCGCTGCGAGGCGCTTCAGCGCCCGCACCTGCCGCTCGAAGCGTTCGACCACCAGCGGCAGGAACGACACCTCGTCCTCGAGCCCGGCGGCAACAACCAGCGACTGCGCCGAGACCGGCATCGCCATCGACAGCGCCCGCGCAAACAGCTCACCGGCCAGCTTGATGATCGGGCCGAAACCGGTGGCGATGGCGCCGCGCGGCACCAGGTTGATCGGCAGGTCGCGGCGCGCCCCGTTCGAGAGCAGCACGCAACGGTTGAACGAGTTGCGCGCCGCATGCGCCAGCGCCAGTTGCGCCGTCTGCAGGTAGATCGTCACGTCGAGCGGCAGTGAGCCGCCCGAGGTCAGTACCTGTTCGTCGACCACCACCGGGTTATCGTCGGTACGCCCGGTGGCGGCGAGCACGGTGCGCCCGGCGACCAGCAGCGTATCGAAGCCCGAGCCGAACACCTGCGCCATCATGCGCAGCGACAGCGGGTCCTGCACATGGGTGGCATTGGGCCAATCCCAGCCCATGGCGTTGTGGTAGAGCCAGGCGCCGATCTCGGCCTCGCGCTCGGTGCCGACATGCGCCACCGCCTTCCACGGATCGCGCGACGCGCCGAGCGCTCCGGCGGTGGTGAGGCTGGTGGCGAGCAACATGCGCATTGCCGAAGCGGCCGAGCGCACAGCCTCCGCCGCTGCAGCAAAACCGACGGCGTTGACGCTGATCGAGGCAAGGCTGTCGCGTGGCGCCATGCGGCAGGGTTGCAGCCCCGCCTCGGCCAGCGCGGCTTCGGCCGACATGCGCCGGTTCTGGTAGACGGCCTCGCCCACCCCGGTCAGCACAGCGCCGATCTGGCCCATGAGCCCGATATCGGCCGTGCCGATCGAACCGGTGCGCCGCACCACCGGCACTACATCCTTATCGAGCAGCGCCAGATAGGCATCGACGAGGCCGCGCGAACAGCCGACCCGGCCGGTCAGCGCGGTGTTGACGCGGATCGCCATGGCGCTCCGCACCACGGAACTGGGGAACGGCGCGCCGGTGCCGAAATGGTGCGCCCGCACCAGGCCCAGATTGAACATCTCGAGGTCTTCGGGCGACCACTCGACATCCTTCATGGCGCCAACGCCGGTATTGGCGCCATACACCGCCTCGCCACGGGCGATCTTGTCTTCGACCACCCGGCGCGAGGCATCGACCCGTGCCATGGCGGCGGCATCGGCGGCGAGCGACACCGCTCGCGCTCCGACCCGGGCAAGGCTCGCAAAACTCATCGGCTTGCCGTCGAGGGTAAGCGTACCGGCGGGAGAGTGAAACTGCTGCATATGCTGGGATTAGCGGGTGCGAGGCAGGTGCGCAATGGGAGGGCGATAGAGAGGCCGGTGCGGGCCGCCCCCCACCCTTGATCCCTCCCCGCAAGGGGGAGGGAGACGACAGAGCCGCGATGTCAGTGTGCGGGTCTCCCGCCCCCTTGCGGGGAGGGGACCGGGGTGGGGGTCGGCTCGCGCCGGCGCCAGCTGTCACCCAGCAGCTACCCCCGCGTGCCCGGCAGCGGATAGCGCTCCACCTCGCGCAACAGTTCGATGAAGCTGCCGACCGCCGTTTCCACGGTGATCCGCCCCTTGTCCGCTGTCGCCAGGTGCGCGTCGCCGGCGGCGCCGAGCGGGTGAATGTCGCTGGCGATCCAGGCGTAGCTCGTCGGTCCGATCGGCCGCATGTACTTGTAGGCCTGCTCGTCGCGGGCGGCGACCGAGGGGTAATCCTGCAGCTTGTCGCGGTTCACCAGTTCGGGCCGCAGATGCATCACCACCGAGGTCTCGCTGTCCCCGCCATGGATGCCGTGGCGGTTCTCGATATCGGAGTAGATGTCCTTGGGCCAGTACTGGCTCCAGCCGGTCTTCACCGCCAGCATGCCGGCGCGCACCCGAAGTTCGCGCGCCACGATGTCGAGGATCGAGACGTTGCCGCCATGCGAGTTGACGAACACCACTTTCTTGACGCCGGCGCGGGCAATCTCGAGCCCGATCTGCGTCCACGCGTCGATCAGGTTGGTGGCGGTGTGGCTGAGCGTGCCGGTCTGCCAGATGTGTTCGTTGGATTTGCCGATCGCCTGCACCGGCAGGATGCGGATGTCGAGATCGGCCGGCGCCCGTTCGACCAGCAGGTCGAGGTGCCCTTGGTTGATGATGGTGTCGGTGCCGACCGGCAGATGCGGGCCGTGCTGTTCGACCGCGGCGGTGGGGAACACCGCGATGGTCTTGTTGGGGTCGATGCCGTGGAAGTCGAAGGCGGAAAAGTCGTTCCACCAGATCTTGCGGTAGCTCATATGTGGTCTCTTGCTGCGCGGGGGCGATAGATCATCGACTTGGAGCATTTCGCCGTTTGAAGGAAACGGCGAAATGCCCTTGAGGATCAGCTGGGGACCGCGGCGATCGCCTCGATCTCAACCACGAACTCCGGCCGGGCAAAGCCGCCGACGATCATCAGGGTCGAGGCCGGAAACGGCTCCGGGAACAGCTCGTTGCGCACCTTCATGTATTCGGCGAGGTGCTCGCGGCCGGTGACGAACGCGTTGAGTTTGACCACGTCGCCGAAGCCCATGCCGGCCTCGGCCAGCACAGCGGCGATGTTGTCGAAGCAGATGCGGGTCTGGGTGGCGCAGTCCGAGGGAATCGTTCCGTCGGCCCTGATGCCGACCTGGCCGGAACAGAACACGTAGCGCGAGCGCGAACTGACCTCGACACCGAGGCTGTACCGCGAGAACGCGGGGTGAATCGATGATGGCGAAAGCGGCTTATGCACAGGACCCCCGATGTGTATGCTCAGCTAAGCGTCAAACGACTGCGAATGTAAGCCCCATTCTGAACCGTATTGCCTATTCCAGCAGCACTTCGCTGAATGGCGCAATTTTTGGGCTTTTCTTTTGCGATCCGGCGCGGAATGAATGGTCTGGTGTGCCCGCGGGCACGGAAGTTTGCCTAACGGCCGGGCGGGGGACAAGCCCCGGCGGATACCTTAACAGGGAGACTAACGATGATCGACTTCACCAAGCTCATTTCTGCCGGCGTGGTAACGCTAGCATTGGGCATGGGCGGCGCCATGGCGCAGGACAAGGTCAGCTTCGGCACCAACTGGCTGGCCCAGGCGGAGCATGGCGGCTACTACCAGGCCGTCGCCGACGGCACCTACGCCAAGTACAATCTCGACGTCACCATCCGCCAGGGCGGGCCGCAGGGCGCCAACCGCTCGCTGCTGATCGGCGGGCAGATCAACTTCTACATGGGTGGCCCGACCACCGCGATCGACGCGGTCAAGGAAGGCATCCCGACCATCACCATCGCCTCGATCTTCCAGAAGGACCCGCAGGTGCTGCTGGCCCATCCGGATGCGGGCTTCAAGACCTTTGCCGATCTCGCCGGCGCCTCGAAATACATCCTCTCCAAGGATGGCTTCATCTCGTATTTCAGCTGGATGAAGACCGCCTACAAGGGCTTCGTCGACGAGAAGTTCGAACCCTACACCTTCAACCCGGCGCCGTTCATCGCGGACAAGATGGCGATCCAGCAGGGCTACCTGACCTCCGAGCCCTATGAGATCGAGAAGCAGGCCGGCTTCGCGCCGCAGGTGTTCCTGCTCGCCGATAACGGGTTCGAACCGTATTCGACCACCATCGAGACGATGAAGCCCTGGTACGACGCCAACAAGGATGTGGCCAAGCGCTTCGTCGAGGCCACCATCATCGGCTGGTACAACTACCTCTACGGCGACAACACCGCGGCCAACGAGCTGATCAAAAAGGACAATCCCGAGATGACCGACGGTCAGCTCGCCTATGGTCTCGCCAAGATGAAGGAATACGGCATCGTCGTTTCCGGCGACGCCGAAGCCAACGGCATCGGCTGCATGACCGACGCCCGCTGGAAGGGCTTTTACGAGCAGATGAAGGCGGTCGGGTTGTTTGCCGATGGCATCGACTACACCCAGGCATTTACCACTGAACTGGTGTGCCACGGCCTTGGCAAAGAGCTGGTGAAGTAAGCTAAGACCACCGCCAACCAACTCGGCGCGGGCAATCCCGCCCGCGCCGTTCGACCCTAACGTGGGCTCACGCACTTGACCGATCTCTCCCTCGCCGAGCCGGGGACCGCAGCGAAATCGACGCAGACCGTCGTCTCGATGCGCAACGTCTCGAAAGTTTTCTCCAAT
>JAEUMC010000823.1 GCA_016793415.1 Devosia sp.
GAAATCGACGCCCTTGTCGGCCTGCTGCACGTGATCGATGTAGAGCCGGCCATAGCCGCGCTCATAGGCCGGCGGCGGCGGCACGAAGGCGGCCCGCCGACGCTCCAGCTCCTCGGCGGAAATTTCGAGTTCCAGCTTGCGGGCGGCGCAGTCGAGCACGATGAAGTCGCCGGTCCTGACCAGTGCCAGCGGGCCGCCGAGCGCCGATTCCGGCGCCACGTGCAGCACCACGGTGCCGAACGCCGTGCCGCTCATCCGGGCATCCGAAACGCGCACCATGTCGGTGACGCCCTGCTCCAGCAGCTTCTTGGGCAGCGCCATGGTGCCAGCCTCCGGCATGCCCGGGTAGCCGCGCGGGCCGGCATTCTTCAGCACCAGGATGCTGTCGGCATCGACATCGAGATCGGGATCGTCGATGCGAGCCCTGAGATCCTCGGCACTTTCGAACACCATGGCCCGGCCGCGATGCTGCATCAGCCGCGGTGAGGCCGCCGACGGCTTGATGATGGCGCCATTGGGCGCAAGGTTGCCCTTCAGCACCATCATGCCGCCTTGCGGCGTCAGCGGCTTGTCGAGCGGCCGGATCACCTCGTCGTTCCAGCATTGCGCATCGGCGATGCGCTCGCCGATCGTGCCGCCTTCAACCGCCGGGGCATCGAGGTTGAGCAAGTGGGAGATGCGTTGCATCACCACCGGCAGCCCGCCGGCATCGAAGAACTCTTCCATCAGGAAGCGCCCCGAGGGCTTGAGGTCGACGATGGTCGGCACGTCGCGGCCGAGCGCATCCCAGTCCTCGAGCTTGAAATCGACGCCCAGCCGGCCGGCCAGCGCCAGGAGGTGCACCACGGCATTGGTCGAGCCGCCGATGGCGCCATTGACCTTCACCGCGTTCTCAAACGCCGCCCGGGTCAGGATTTTGGAGATGGTGATGTTCTGCCGCACCAGTTCGACGGCGCGCTTGCCCGATTCCTCGGCCAGCACGGCGCGGCGGCTGTCGGGCGCCGGGATCGAGCCGTTCATGGCAAAGCCGATGCCCATCGCTTCGCCCAATGACGCCATGGTCGAGGCGGTGCCCATGGTCATGCACGAGCCGGCCGAGCGGCTCATCGCTGCCTCGGCCGCATCGAGTTCAGCCTTCGAAATCTTGCCGGTGCGGTATTCCTCATCGAGCTTGAAGATGTCGGTGCCCGAGCCGAGCACGCGGCCGCGGAAGCGGGCATTGAGCATCGGCCCACCCGACACCAGCACGGCCGGCACGTCGCAGCTCGCCGCCCCCATCAGCACGGCCGGCGTGGTCTTGTCGCAGCCGGCGAGCAGCACCACCCCATCGATCGGGTTGGCGCGGATCGTCTCTTCCACATCCATGGCGACAAGGTTGCGGAACATCATGGTGGTCGGCCGCATCAGCGGCTCGCCGAGGCTGGTCACCGGGAACTCCAGCGGAAAGCCGCCGGCCATCAGCACGCCGCGCTTCACATGCTCGGCGAGCTCCCGCAGGTGTCGGTTGCAGTTGGTCAGCTCCGACCAGGTATTGCAGATGCCGATCACCGGCCGGCCATCGAGCAGCTCGGGCGAGAACCCCTGGCTCTTCATCCAGCTGCGCGGCACGAAGCCATATTTGCCGGCCCGCGCAAACCATTCGGCGCTGCGATAGGCGCGGGGCTCGCCCGGCTTGGCGGCAAAGGCTGGGGTGGTCTCGATGCTCATTTCGACAGGTATCCGTGCGGCTGTTTTGCCGTTGCGCAATGTAACGTTACATGGACAAACGGCGTCAAGGGACTTTGTGCGGGGTACGACGATTGGGGGGGTGCAGCGACGCACCGGTCTCTCAGTGATCCTCCCCCGCCCCGCGGGGGAGGATTACCGCACCGCCGGCGAGCTAAACCCGCGACACTTGCCGCACCAGATCCGCCCGCTCGAACACCTCGGGCCTGAGCTCAGTCCCCAGTCCCGGCCCCTCCATCGGATACACATACCCGCCTTCGATGCGCGGCGTTGCCGTCACCAGGTCCTTGTACCAGCCGTTGTAGTACGCCCTGACGCTCTCCTGGATCAGCGTGTTGGGCTGGCTGAACGAAGCGTGCACGCCGGCGGCGAAGGCCACCGGGCCGACGCAGTCATGCGCCGCGAACGGCCGGTGGTAGGTATCGGCCAGTGCC
>JAEUMC010000867.1 GCA_016793415.1 Devosia sp.
CTCCACCGCCTTCGGCGGCCCCCTCCCCCGCCACGCGGGGGAGGATAACGGGAGAGTCCAGCGCTAGCCCCTTCAACAAAAAAGCGCGTGCCGACCGGGAGGGCGCGGCACGCGCTGCCCAGATCCGCGCTATTGCGCCGACTGCGGCGAGTACCAGGACGAGAGCCCGGCCTGCAGTTCGGCAGCGACGGCTTCGGGGGTCATGTCCGAGGTCATCATCACCTGCAACAGGCGCCAGGTTTCGTCATCGAGCGGTGGCGTGCCGGCGCTCAGCCGATCGAGCGCCAGGCGCGGCGTCAGCAACGCCCCGGTCTTGAGGTCGGCAAAGGCCTGGGCCAGCGCGTTGTCATACTTCACCGGCTGGTTGCTCATGGCGAAGAAGCCCGGCGCGGTGTTGACGTAGATCTGCTGGAATTCCGGCCCGGCGACCCAGCTCAGGAAGGTCTTGGCCGCGTCCTGGTTCTTGCTCGCCGCATTGATGCCGATCGCCATGTCGGGCATTTCCTGCAGGTACCGCTGGCCACCGGCCCCGACGGCCGGCGGGCCGAACACCCCGACATTCAGCCCGGTCGACGTGACCTGGTTGATGTTCCACGAGCCATCGGGAAGAATCGCGGCCTTCCCCAGGGTGAAGAGCTGCGTCATGTCCGAATAGGACAGCGCCTCCTGCCCCGCGGGAAGGAACGGCTTCCACGCCTGGAAGGCGGCGAGCGCCGCAACGAAATCGGCATCGGTCAGCTTCTTGGTGCCGTCGATCAGGCCGAGCCGGCCTTCTTCGCCTTTCCAGTAGGCCGGCCCGATGCTGTAGAGCCCGTTATAGGCGAGCTGCCAGGATTCGGCCGAACCGACGGCCAGCGGCGTGTACTTGCCGTTGTCCTTGATCGCCTGCAGCACTGCGGTGAACTCGGCCGCCGTGGTCGGCACGCTCAGCCCGAGTTCCTTGAAGATATCGACATTGTAGTAGAAGCCGGCGAGCACCGCCGCGACCGGCACGCAATAGGTGGCGCCGTCGACGGTCCAGGCCGCCCTCGCGGTGGCGTCGAAATTCTCGAGCCCGGCAAGGCCGTCGAGCTTGGTAAAATAGCCGCGACCGATCCACTCGTTGTTCACGTCGAACGGCCGGCAGGTGATGAGGTCTGGCCCTGCCCCGCCCTCGATCTGCGACTGCATCGCGGCGTTGTATTCGTTGGTATTGACCGGCGCGAACTCGACCTTGATGTCGGGATGCGCCGCCTCGAAGGCCGGCAGCACCTTGTCCTGCCACACCGCGAGGTCCTCGGTGCGCCAGCTGCCCAGCGTCAGCGTCACGCTCTCGGCCAAAGCGGCGCTGCTCATTGCGATGAGCGAGACGCCCAGCAGGGCTCCGGCCGCCCACATAGATTTCAACTGCATGTTGTTCTCCCTTCCCCTGACGCGCGGCCGCCGTGTCCGGCGCCGCATGGATCAAATCCGAGCGACTTGCCCCTCTGTCACAGGATCGATACCTCACAATACCAGATGGTACAAGTGGTCATTTTTCTGCGCATGAGGTATGGTCATTACGCATGATTGGTACTATGAGGTATCTAACAAATCAGAGGGAGCGGGGCATGATCGGGGTTGGGTTGCTGGGGTCGGGCTTCATCGCCGAGTCATATGCGGATGCGCTGCTGGACGTGCGCAACGCCGAGCTCGTCGCCTGCTATTCGCGCAATCCGGCTCGCTCCGACGCCTTCAGCAAGAAATGGAAGGTGACGGCGCACCCGACTATGGATGCACTCTGCGCCGACCCCTCAGTCGAGATCGTCATCATCGCCCTGCCCAACGAGATCCATCTCGCCGCGGTGGAGATCGCGGCGCGGCACGGCAAAGCCATCATCTGCACCAAGCCCCTGGCCCGTACCGAGGCCGAGGCGCAGCAGATCCTCGATATCGCCAATGCCGCCGGGGTCTGGCACGGCTATGCCGAAAGCTCGGTATTCTCGCCCAATGTCGCCAAGGCCTATGAGATGGTCAAAGCCGGCGGCATCGGCGACCTCCTCACCATGCGCGCCCGCGAGGGCCATTCCGGCCCGCATGCCCCGCATTTCTGGGATGCCGAAACCGCCGGCGGCGGCGCCCTGCTCGATATGGGCTGCCACACCGTGGAATCGGCGCGGCACTTCTTCGGCAAGGACAACAAGGTCACCGAGGTGATGGCCTGGGGCTCGACCATGGCCCACAAGGACAAGACCACCGGCGAGGACGCGGCGATTGCGCTCTTAAAATTCGCGGGCGGCCAGCTCGCCACCATCGAATCCTCCTGGATCGAGCGCGGCGGCATGCAGCTTCGACACGAGCTGGTCGGCTCGGCCGGCCGCATCGTCACCGACAGTTCGGTCGGCCCGGTCTGGGGTTTCATCGAAAACCCGGTGGGCTACACCGTCGAGAAGGCCGATGCCGAGACCGGCTGGGTATATCCTGTGCCCGAAGAGACTCGGGCCTATGGCTTCTCGCAGCAGATGCGGCATTTCATTGATCATTTCGCCGCCGGCACTACCCCATCCGAGACCTTCGAGGATGGCGTGGTGGTCAACCGGATCATCGATGCGTGCTACCGCTCGATGAAGACAGGCCAGTGGGAAAAGGTGGCGTGACCGATGAGTGACGGCGCGGAACAGTTGGTGCTCGATCAGGATTCGCCCGATCCGCTATGGCGGCAGGCGGCCGACCTGATCATGCATCAGATTTCGACCGGCAAGATCGCCAATGGCGGCCGACTGCCGGCCGAGCGTGACCTCTTGGCCCAGCTGTCGATCAGCCGGGTGACGCTGCGCCGAGCGCTGCAGAGCCTGGTCGAGGAGGGCGTGCTGAAACCCTCGCATGGCCGCGGCTGGTATGTCTCCGCCGACGTGCCGAAGGAATTTCCCAATACGCTCGAATCGTTCAGCGAAACCGCCGCCCGGCTGGGGCTGGTTCCCTCCTCCGACGTGCTGCGCGCCAGCGAAGCGCCGGCGACGCTCGACGAAGCCGAGGAACTGGCGATCGCCCCGGGCGCGCCGCTGTTTCACCTCGAGCGCATCCGGCGCCTCGACGGCGTGCCGGTGGCGGTCGATACCTCGTTCTTTGCCGCAACGCTGAAGCCCGACCTTACGGGCGTCGATTTCCGCACGGCTTCGCTGTTCGCCCTGCTGCTCGGCAATGGCGTCGACCTGGCGCATGGCGAAACCACCATCGAGGCGCATGGCGCCGATACGACGCTGGCGCAGCACCTGGGCGTCGAGCCCAAGACCCCGATCCTGGTGATGCGCCAGCTCATCGCCGACAGCGCCGGCCGGCCGCTGCTGTCGTCCACCGTGCGCTATGTCGGCGATCGCTACCGGCTGCGCACCTCATTCTCGCGGGCGCGAAAGCCCGCGCGCTGACCCCAACACTGACAGCCCCAGCGACAGCCGCCTGTCGCCAAGGAGACGGACGAAATTGGTTAAAGGCTATATCTCGCTGGCCGAGGCCCGCGCCTCGCAGGCAGCGCTGCTGGAAAGCGCCCTGCCCGCCATTGCCGAAAACGTGCGCGCCGCCCGGGCCGCCGGCACGCTCCAAGGCCCCGGCCCAATCTTTCTCGGCATCGGCGCCAGCTATGCCGCCTCCGCCGCCGCGGTCTGGGTGCTGCGCTCGCGCGGCATCCACGCCTGGCGGCTCAATGCCGGCGAGCACCCTCTGCCGTTTCCGCGATCGGCGCATCCGATCATCGGCGTCTCGCAGTCGGGCCGCAGCTCCGAAACCCTCGCCGTGCTCCGCACTATCGAGCCGCAGCTGCGGCTGGCAGTGGTCAATATCGCCCCGTCGCCGATCTCGGAGATCGCCGCGACCACCATTTCGCTTGGAAAACTCCCCGACAGCTACGCCTCGACCACCGGCTACACCGCCACCATCGCCGCCCTCGGCATGATTGCCGAAGCCTGGGATGGCGGCACGATCGACCAGTCCTGGTCCGACCTGCCGGCGAAGTTCCGGGCGCTGGAGGCGGTGATCGCCTCCCGCGCCGTGGCGCTCGCCACGCCGCTACGCGACGCGGTGGCAGTCGATTATGCCGGCGCCGCCCCCTCGGCCGGCACCGCCGAAGTCGGCGCCCTGTTGCTGCGCGAAGTGGCGCGCCTCCCGGCCACCGGGTTGTCGTCCCGCCAATACCTGCACGGCGCGATGGAATCGGCCGGCCGCACCGCCCACATCCTCATGGGCGACGAGCGCGAAGCGGCTTTGGCCCACACCCTCGCGCATGCCGGGCACCACACCCTGCTCGTTACCACGCTCGAGGTGCCCGAGGAACCGAACCTCGCGGTGCTCCGGCTGCCCGAGGTGTCGCCGGCGCAGCGCGCCATTCTCGAGGCCCTGGTGATGCAGAGCCTCGCGGTGGAAACGGCGCTGCTGCGCGGCGTCGACCCCGATGCCTTCGTCTTCTTTCACACCGACACCAAGGTCGCCTGAGATGACCGCCCTCATCGCCGCGCTCGATATCGGCGGCACCAAGACCCAGCTGATCCTCGAAGATCTCTCGGGCCATCGCGTGCTCGACGTTACCGAGCCGAGCCTCGAATGGGATGCCGAACCCGAGGACAAGGCCGCCCTCTGGATCGCCGAGCGGGTGAAACGCCACACACCGGATGGCGCCGAGATCGTCGCCCTGGCCTTCGGTGCCCAGGGGATCAACCGCACCGAGACCGGAAAGACTTTGGAGCGTGAGCTCGCAGCCCTCGGCTACAGCACCACCGCCGTCAACGACGCCTCGCTGATCGTCGCCGCCGCCGGGTTCACGAGGGGCATCGGCGTCATCGCCGGCACCGGCGCCATTGCGGTGGGCACCAACGCCGCCGGCGACTTCATCGCCTCGGGCGGCTGGGGCTGGATCATCGGCGATGAAGGCAGCGCCGCCGGCCTCGTCCGCGAAGCCACCCGCACGGCGCTCCGCGCCAACGACGAAGGCAAGCCTGACGACGGCCTTCTCGGCCACCTCATCGCCGCCTTCGGCGTCGCCGACGCCGAGCGCCTGACCCGCCGCGTCAACGACGACCCCACGGTCGACAACTGGGCCCCGCACGCGCCGGCGATCTTTGCTGCGGCCGACGCCGGGTCGGCATTGGCAAGGGCAGTGATCACCGAAGGCGGCAAGGCACTTGCTGCGCTCGTCGACCAACTCCTGGCCCGCGGCGCGGCAGGTACCGACGTGGTGGTCGCCGGCAGCGTCATCGTCAACCAGCCGCGGCTGCGCGAAGCGTTCGAACAGGCGCTGATAGGGCGGCACCAGCAGTTGAAGGTGCACGTGCTGCGCGACGCGCCGGTGGAGGGCGCAGTGCAGTTGGCGAGACGGGCGGTGGGACGGTAGGCCAGCGCGGCATCACACCGGCGGTTCCCCCATCGTCCCCTCGCCCCTCTGGGGAGAGGGCCAGGGTGAGGGGTCGCCAAGCACACCGGCCTTGCGATCGCCGCCACAACACCCCCGGCGCGCTTGGCGCCCCTCACCCCGCGGATGAAGCCTGCGGCCTCATCCGC